>DAOWER010000193.1 GCA_030638405.1 Candidatus Eiseniibacteriota bacterium
CGCTGGGGGATCCTCGTGGCCGATGTGTCGGGCAAGGGTGTGGCCGCGGCGCTCTACATGGCGATGGTGCGCACGCTCATCCGCACCTACGCCTTTGAACACGAGTCTGAGCCGATGGCCGTCATGTCCGCCGCGAACCGCCGGATTCTCCTGGACACCAACGACGACTCGTTCGTGACGGCCTTCTACGCGGTGCTCGATCCGGCGACGGGAACGCTTCTCTACTGCAACGCGGGCCACAACCCCCCATACCTCTTCCGCACGCAGAACGGCGGCGCTGTCGAGGAGCTGAGGGGCACCGGGATCCCGCTCGGCATGCTCACGGACGCAGTCTGGGAACGCGGCGAGGTCACGATGCTCCCGGGCGACCGGCTGCTGGCCTACACCGACGGCGTCACCGACGCGCAGAACCCCGAGGACGAGCCCTTCGGCGAGGGGCGCCTGCTCGAGGTGGCCAAGGCCAACATCGAGGCGAGTCCCATCGAGATGAGGACCGCCGTCTTAGACGAAATCAAGAGCTTCGTGGGCGATGCGGAACAGGAAGACGACATAACGCTCATGGTGGTCGCGCGCGACGGGGCGTGACCAGTTCATCGGAGGACACACATGGCACGCATCGAGTCGCTGCTGTCGGCGAGGCTCTTCCTGGTCCCACAGGTCGTGGAGGACAGGCTCTTCTTCGTGAGTAATCTGTCCGGACACCTCAGCCTCTACGCGATGGACGTGGGCGGCAGCGTGCCCGAGCCCCTGCTCCCGCCGCACATCGCGCTGCAGAACCCGCACCTCATGAACGGCGCGTCGTTCGTCGTGTTTCCGTCGCTCGGCAGGATTCTCGTCATGATCGACAGTGACGGCGATGAAGCGTACAAACCCATGCTGATCCCAGTCGACGGTGGTCTGCCTGAGCCTGCCTTCCCCGGGCAGTTCGAGGGGGAGGCCGTGCACTGCATCGACTATGACCTCGAGAGGGCGCTCGCATACCTGCTGACGGAATCGCAAACCGAGGCTCTGCACACGGCGTACCGCTGCGACCTCTCGACTGCTGAGATCACGAAGCTCGCGTCCAGCAAGTACGGTGGCTACCCCGTCGGGGTCAACGAATCGCACGATAGGGCCGTCATCATAGACGCCTACGGCGCGGGCGACCACGTCGCGTATCTCAAGGAGGACGGGTCCGACGAGCTGCGGCTCCTCTACGGCGTGCCGCTTGAGGCTCGCGGCGAGGGTGACAAGGTGCCGCCGAACAGCATCTCGGAGTGTTCGTTCGTCCGCCGCGACTCGGGACTTCTCTTCTTCACGTCGCTCTTCAGCGACACGTACGGCCTGGGGTTCATGGACCTGGCTGACCCCTCGAACCCCGTGGAGGTACCCGTGGAGGGGGCAGTCCACGAGGGTGTGGGAGAGCTTGTGGAGATTGGCCACGTGCGCGACGATCTGTACCTGATGTGCTACAACATCGACGGTTGCTCGTGGTTGTACGAGGGGCGATTCGACGAGGACGCCCTGAGGATGAGGCTCGAGCACGTCCTGTGCGGTACGGGCGAGCTGTCGGATGGAGTGCTGGAGCACTTCCGTTACGACAAGGAGGGGGACCGTTACACGCTGTCCTTCTCGACCGCGACGTCGCCCACGCAGATCTACATCATCGAGGGTGAAGCGCGGGACCGCGTGACTCGCCAGACACGCGAGCGCGTGCTCGGGATACCGTCCGATATGCTCTCGCCGGGGGAGGACGCGTCGTTCGTCTCATACGACGGGCTCCGGGTCTCGGCGCGGCTCTACCTGCCGCCTGAATCGCTCGGGTTCGACGGTCCGCGGCCGCTTGTCTACTATCTGCACGGTGGTCCCCAGAGCCAGGAACGTCCCGACTTCGCGTGGTTCTCCATGCCGCTCATCCAGTTTCTGATCCTGAAGGGCTTCGCCGTTTTCGTGCCCAACGTGCGCGGCAGCACCGGGTACGGGTTCGACTACATGAGCAGAGTAGTCCGGGACTGGGGTGGTGCTGACAGGCTGGACCACGTCCATGCCATGACGGAGGTGCTGCCGAAGGATGAGCGTCTGGACGTTGGGCGCGCGGGCGTGGTGGGAAGGTCGTACGGCGGCTATATGACCCTGACGCTGGCCGCCAGGCACCCGGAACTCTGGGCCGCGGCGGTCGACATGTTCGGTCCCTACGACCTCATCGGGTTCGGGGGCCGCGTGCCCGAGACGTGGAAGCCCTTCATGGCCTTCCTGATGGGGGATGTAGAGACCGAGCAGGACTTCCTCATCGAGCGGTCGCCGGGCACCTACATCGAGAACATCGCGTGTCCGCTTCTCGTCATCCAGGGCAAGAACGATCCCCGCGTCGTCGAGGTCGAGTCGCGCGAGCTGGTCGACAAGCTCAAGGGCATGGGCAAGGACGTGGACTACCTGATGTTCGAGGACGAGGGGCACGACGTCCTCAAGTTCGAGAACCGCGTGACGTGCTACAACGCCATCACCGACTTCTTCGTTGGTCACTTGGAGCCGTAGAGGCATCGGGCGCTCACCTCTCGGCCGATGGCTCACTGTGTGAACGACCACTCAGTCGGCCCGGAGGCAAGTATGGGACGCAACGTCGAGATCAAGGCGCGTGCGACCGACTTCGCTCAGCAGCAGGAGCGCGCGGCCGAGCTGGCGGACTCTCCGCCGGAGCTTCTGTCGCAGGAGGACACGTTCTTCAGGTCGAAGCGGGGGAGGCTCAAGCTCCGCCGCTTTGACGCGGACCGGGGCGAGCTCATATACTACGAGCGGCCGGACGTCCGCGGCCCCTCCGAGTCGCGCTACATGATCCTGCCGACGCGCGAAGCGGTCTCCCTCAGGGACGCCCTCTCGAAGGCGCTGGGCGTTTCAGGGGTGGTCCGGAAGCGACGCGAGGTCTATCATGTGGCGGGCACGCGGGTCCACATGGACGCAGTCGAGGGTCTCGGGGAGTTCATAGAGCTCGAGGCGGTGCTGGGCCCTGATGAATCACAGGAGGACGGTCGCGCACGCGTGCACGAACTCGCCG
>DAOWER010000002.1 GCA_030638405.1 Candidatus Eiseniibacteriota bacterium
CAGAACTCCGCCTCAGCGCCCGCGACGCGGTTGTAGTAGCCTTCGCCCTCGCGGCCGTTGTAGTAGATGTTGACCGACGACATGTCACCGATGTCGCGCGCGTACCTGAGTGCGGTGGCGGTCGACTCCATGTCGAGCGGAGCGTACACGGACCGCTCGCTGCCCGAGATGATGAGGTTCGTCAGTTCGTCGCGCGCGACGAGCGCTCCGAACGTGTTCTCGCCCGCCTTGCCCGTCACCTTGGCGGCCCATATCGGCGACGCAATGGAGCGCGAGTAGAAGTTGTCGAACGCGCCCGAGCTCTCGAGGAAGAACGGGCGCTTCTCCTCGTACCACAGGGCGTACTGCCGGTTGACGTCGAGCTGGAAGGCGTCCGCCTCGACCTGCGAGAAGTCGGGGTTGGCCGCCGCCGAGAGCGTGACGTTCGGGGTGATGCCCCAGCGGGCGGTCACGCCGACGTCATACTCGTCGTCGGGGTCACTGAAGTCGCCGGACGGGAAGTCCTGCCTGAACTGAGAGGCGACTGCCGAGATCGTCGGGTCGATCTCGATGTTCCTGCCGGGCGTGGCGCCCTCGAACCCGATGAGTTTGTCCATCTGGCAGCGGTAGCAGTTGTCGTCCCTGTCGCGGGGATACAAGCTGATGTGGTAGCGAACGTCGCGCGGGTAGCTCCTGACCGCGTCGACGCCCCAGATCTGGTCGCCTTCGGCGCGCTGGAATCGGAGCGTGCTGAACGGGATGGCCATCTCGACACTGTATCCCCAGTCGAAGATCTCCCCCGCCGAATCCCAGATGCCGTCCCACGCGTTGCCGTCACCGTGGATCCCGCTGGCGGTGTCGCCCTGGATGCCGAGCGGATTGCACGCGAACTCGTACCCGCCCCGCTGGTCGTTGTACGTGTCGATGCCGATGACGACCCACTCGTCGTTCCACATGCGGTCGTGGTCGCACAGGTGCGCGTAGATCTGGGACGGGTCGGGATCCCAGGCCCGGAACGCCACGTAGAAGTGAGTCTCGCTGTATGCCAGGAGCATGTCGGTCTCGACCGGCGCCGGGATGTTGTTGCCGGGGCGGACCTCGTTGTTCACGCCCATCACGAGCGCCCGGTCCCAGACTTCCTCGTCGAGCACGCCGTCGATACTGATCTCGTTATCGATCTTCGGGATGCGCTGAGGAACCTTGACCGGCCGCTCTCCGTCGGCGCCCGTCGCAGGCACTGCCGCGAGCAACGAGAGCACGAGAGCCGCAAGCACTGCACAGATCGCCGGAAGCCCTGCGAATCCGCCCCCGCGCCGCGCCGGTACGCAACTATCCGTTAGCCTTGTCAGTTGCTCTTCCTCCTGTGGGGGTGTTCGTCCGGTTAGTCCGGAGCCCAGGGCGAGCTCCGGGGTGGCGCCTGTGACTGTTGCTTCAAGCCGCGGGGCACGCGCGTTCGATCGCGACAGACGACCGTTATGAGGGGGGACTGAGCACGAGCGCTACACGTGCCACCGCGGCTGTTCTCTTGTCAAGTGACGCGAAGGCGAACCTGGCAATGCTCAATCGCGTCGTTACTTCTTCGACCCCGGAATGGCCCTTGAGGTTTAACCTCGTTTGTGTGCGCCGTATCGCCCGACGGCTCCTACAGTACCCAGGCGTAGCCGATCTTGGCGAAGAATGTCCTGTCTCTCTGAGTCAGGTCAATCTCCGCGTCGCCCTCGTGGTTGTCCGAATATCCCAGGTAGAGAACCGTCTGGGGATTGAGCTTGTACGAGAACAGGACCTGGCTCGCGAAGTGTCTCTCCCTCGAGTCCCTGTCGTCCGAGTAGAGGTCGGTATTGAAGTCGTAATCCTCGTACTGGAGGATGGCTCTGAGGAACGTGCGCCTGGTGAACTGATAGGCCGCCCTCACGTAGCTGATGTTGGCGGTGTAGAGCCTGCCCTCGTCGACGTCGAGCCGCTCGTACTCGTGGGCCGCGGCGACATCGAGGCGTCTGGCAAGTTTGAGGAAGACCACGGGCTCGAGGTTGAGCACCGACGCGGCTCTTCCGTTCTCGTAGTCCACCGCGTCGCCGAAGGAGCTGTCGAGGCTCAACCGTGTCGAGCTCCCAGCCCAGAGAGCAGCGTCTATCCACACGCGGTTATCGTCGTACTCGACGCCCTCGAACATGTTCCTGCCGACGACGCCGTAGATGTCGACCTCGGACCTCAGAGGCCCCGCGTAGTTGAACCAGCAGTCGAAGAAGCTCTCGAGCACGTCGCCGTCCAGCTCCTCGTTGTGTACGTATCCGAAGCCCGAGTTGAGACTCGTGTACCAGTGTCCCGCCTCCGCCCTCCACGCGTGTGACCAGCCCGCCCGACCCTGGCGGAAGTCCGTGCGCGGACGGAAGCCCATGTCGGCACGGAAGCCGTTGTTGATCTCTCTGTACGCCAGCCACCAGTCGAACGCGGCGCTGTCGTGATTGTACTCGGCGTCGTAGGCCATCCCGTCGAACTCATCTTCCGGTTGCCCTGCGTCGGCGGCGAAGTCGTCAGGGTAATCCGTCCGCGAGCCGAGCACCTGGAACTGGAGCCTGTCCGATGGAGTGAATCTCAGGTTCCCGTCCACTCCCCCGACCAGGTTGCGGTAGCCGTTTCCGTCCCGAGCCGTGAGCACGAACCCCGCGGTCGACGCCGAGGCGAGGTCCATTCGGTAGCGCACGGCCGCGTCCGTCACCCCCTGGTCGAGCGATGCGGCCCGCGAGCCCTGGCTGCCCGGGACGATCAGATTGGTGATCTCGTCCCTCACGACGAACGCGCCCAGCGCATTGGAGCCCTCCTTGCCCGTCATCTTAAGCCCCCAGCTCGGGTCGGCGATCGTCCTCGTGTACACGGGGTTGAGCTGCATCTGGAAGTGCTCCATGCCCTCCAGGAAGAACGGACGCTTCTCTTCGTAGAAGAGCGTGAACTGCGTGTTGGTCTCGAGCTGGAACGCGTCCGCCTCCACCTGAGAGAAGTCGGGGTTCGCGGCACCCGAGAGCACGAGGTTCGGGGTGACACCCCAGCGCGCCGTAAGACCGGGCTCAAGCTGACTGTCCGCGTCCTCGAAGCTCCCGCTCGGGAACTCCTTCCGCTCCTGCGTCTTGAAGCCGGACAGCGTCGGGTCTAACTCGATGTTCCTGCCGGGCGTGGCGCCGGCGAAGCCACTGAACTTGGCGACCTGGCACAGGTAGCAGGTCTCGTTCCTGTCCCGCGGCATGTGCGACATGCGGTAGTCGAAGTCCCTCGAGTACTTGCGTCCGAACCCGATTCCCCAGACCTGCTTCCCCTCGCTCCGCTGGAACCTGAGCGAACTGAACGGAACGGCGACCTCCACGACGTAGCCCTCACCAGTGATGCGGCCCTCGGAGTCCCATATGGTGTCCCAGGCGGGGTCTCCCCCGCCCATGCCGTACGAGTCGAGCGCGTCGCCCTGAATGCCGAACGGGTTGACAAAGAACATGTAACCACGGCGCTGGTCGTTGAACGTGTCGAGCGTGAACGACAGCCTGTCGTCGTCGAACATGTTGTCGCGGTCCGTGATGTTGGCGCAGATCGCGGAGGGGTCGGGGTCGTACGCCCGGAAGGCAACGTAGAGATGCGTCCTGCTCGATGCCAGCAGGACCTCCGTTCGTACCTTCGCCTCGATGTTCTCCCCCGGGTTCGTCTCGTAGCCGAGCTCGAGAGCCAGAGCGTCCTGCCAGACGGCATCGTCGAGCACGCCGTCGATCCGGACATCGGAGCTGACCTCGGGGATCTCATATGGCGACTCTTCAGAACCGGTCCCGAGCGCGTGCGCGTTCGGAACTCCGACGAGGGGCAGCGACAGAGCAAGGAGCAGCGTAAGAACGCGTCCGGCGCGTTCATTCATGACAATCTCCTGTGCTGGTGTTGGGTCGGCCGGACGCTCTCGTTCCCGGCCGGTGCGGAGCAACCGCATGTTTGACAGCGTCGGCGGCCGTCAGGTTTAAGGACGGGCGTGCGGGCGCGAGTGGGGCAGGCCCCGTACGCAGCAGGGCCGCCACCGTGGCGTGGCGGCCCTGTAATCCGATTGGGGCGATCGTCCGGTTCGGCGCGGGCCGGTTCAGACCCGCGGCCCGTTCCCGGCCGGCCTCGCGAGTCCGGCCGGCGCTACTCGAGCAGTATCGTTCTGTTGCGCGGGTCCGCCTCCTCGAGCAGGATCGCCCTCAGCGACGGCCACGCGGCCGGACCTATCATCAGAGCTCCGTCGCTCGCGCCATCACTGGCGCCCGCGCCCACTGCGACCTCACGCGTGATCGTAATCTCACTGCCCTCGTGCTCGACGGTGAGCCGGAAGTGGCCGACGTCGTTCTCGAGCGTCACCTCCTCCGGCACGCGGACGACCTCGCGGTCGCCCACATCGAAGCGAAGAGTCAACGTCTGCACGACCGCGTCCGGCAGCATGACGGGCGAGTCACGGCGTTCGACGTAGAGGTGCACGTCACGTGGCAGGCTCCGCAGCAGTCCGCCGGTCGGGTCGCCCAGCTCGAAACGCGTCCTTCCGTTGTCGTCCGGTTCGGGGTCATCGATGGAGAACGAGAAGCCGGCCACGACTCGGTCGTCTTCGAGAACGGCGAGACCGTGGTCATCGACCGATGCTCCCGCCAGCGCCGCGGATGCAACCCGCGAGAGATGTCTGCCCACCTCACCTTCGAGGCCGACGACGTCTCCGTAGCAGGAAAGCGTGCCCGTCGTTACGAGGATCCCCGACCCCGTCCACCCCTCTTCTTCTCCGGGCTCGACGGACAGCACCAGCTCGCAGGCGGAGATCTCCTCTCCGACCACGAGGCGGGGCGAGTCATCGCGTCCGGCCAGCCAGAGCGAGCGGCCCGTGAGTCCTGCCCTTCCCTGCAGCAGCGTTCCACTCAGGGGGTCATAGAGCGCCCCGATGTCGTCGAGGTGGAGCAGAAGTCCATCGAAGCGCGCGAGGACAGGCACGTCGTCGTCCGCCCGGCAGAGTGCCGCGCTTCTGAAGGCCGGCGTGACGTCGCACCCGGCCTCCTCGAAGAGGGCGGCGGCAAGCACGGCCCTGTCCAGTCTGTGCCCGTAGGCCGTGCTCCACGTTCGGACGGCCTCCCTCGGCGCGAACTGCCAGTGCGAGTCGCCGTACCGGATCGCCCGCGTCGTTTCGTTGATGAAGTTCGCCACGGCCTCAGCCCTGGCGAGCGGGACCGGCCGGCCCTCGATGAGGTTCGCGACGCTGTCGGCGAGCGCCTCGTCCACGCAGGCCGGCCTGCTCACCGAGACGGCGACGGCCTCACCGAGCGCACTCCAGCTCTCCCAGGTCGACCACGCGACATGCGGGGTGTACGCGGCCGGGCCGCCGGTGAGCGGCCTCGCCAGGCGGTCGACGAACTCGGCGCGCCACACGTACGTGTCCGCATCCGCCCCGCCGCGGTCGAGCGCAGGTTCGGGCGCTCCGTTCCGCTCCGCGTGGCGCAGGGTCATACCCTTAGGAACCTCAACCGTGAGGCGCGTCAGCACGGCCGGGTCGGCCTTTGGGAAGATCCACAGTTCGTCGAACCCGTACTCGGGCGATCGCTTCTCCGTGATCGTATAGACGGTCTCCACGATGCACGGCAGCTCGACGCCGTCGTGCAGGAGCATCGTTTCGCGCATCGTCGTGTAGTCGTCCGCGCTCTGGAGGGCACCCGGCGTCGTTGCAACGACTGCGGTCGGGCTGATGTCCGACTCGTGCGGCCACCATCGCCCGTCCATCCACGTGCGCAGAGCGACGACCTCGAGCGTCGAGGTGCTGGTGTTGTGCGGGATCCTCAGGTCCCCGTACGCGCCGAGTCCGATCTCCGTGCCCAGCCACGCGACACGATGGACCGTCGTCCGCCGGCTGCCGGCAGCCACGGTGACCGTCAGATCCTCGAGAAGGAGCACGGCGTCGAGCCTCGTCAGGTCGTAGTGCTCTTCGGCCGCGGCCATGAGTTCGCCGATGTCGTGCCCGCCCACCGCGGACTCCGGGGCGGCGCCGGACGGGACCGCGGGCAGCAGCACGAAGGCACAGATCAGGAGGGGCGCGACGAGCAGGGCCCGGAGCAGCGTCGATGGAAGAACCTGGGTCGGGTGCGTTCGTGATCTCATCGCTCGCCTCCCTTCTCGGCGCGGTACACGTGGTCGGCCCAGTCGTGAGCCTCGTCCAGCGCGGTCTTGAAGCCCGCGTAGCCGTCGGGAGGTATCTGGCGCCGCCGCACCTCGGCGTGCTGCGTGATCACCAGGTTTCTTCCGTCCATCTCGCTCTCCCCCTTGAAGGAGGCGTACGTCTCGTCGACCTCGTCGGATGCCGGTGGGTCGACCACCTCGTAGCCCTGGGGCAGCCTGATGGTCTCCCTGCCGTCGATGAGCTGCGTGAACCACAGGAAGAGGTCACCCTCGCGCTCGTCGGCCCAGTCGTAGGCGCCTGCCCTGAACAGCCAGCCGTTTCCCATGGTGACGGACATCATGGGACTAAGGAACTCCAGGCCCTCTCCCACCGGCAGCGCGAACCCGGGGACTCTGTAGTCGACCTCGATCCACGCGCTCTCGCTGAAGTCGTCGAGCGTGACGTGCTCGAGCCGTGCGATCTCGACGCGGTTCCCGATGTTCGACAAGAGCTCGGCGATGTCGTCCTCGACGTCCAGGATGCGACCTCCGCTGACGAGGTTGCGCAGCCTGGAGTCCATCGCGCGCGCGCCCGACAGCCTGAGGGTGCCCGCGAGTGTGCCGTCCTCGCTGAGTTCGGCGTCGTGCCTGATGAAGAGCGGGGACTCCTCGGGCGGGCTGTAGTCAATGCTCGCGAGCCCCTGTCCCTCGGGAGAGCCGATGAGGTACTGCTGCTCCGTCTCGTACTTGGACCAGATGTCGTTCATGTACGGGACCCACGTCGGGTCGTACATCTCGAAGCCGCCGTCGGCCTTTCTGAGCGCGCACACGCAGTGGTTGAACTGGTCGGCGGGAGTGGTCTCTATGCGGCTCCCGGCCATTGTCATCGCGGCGTAGGAGTCCATTCCGGCCGCGCGCATCATCGTTACCAGCATGCCGGCGATGTCCTTGCAGACGCCGCTCCTCTGCTCGAAGATCATCGCGCCCGAGTGCAGCGTGAAACCCTCGCCCTCGCCCATCGTCTGCCCGCTGTATCGGATGTTCTGGGCCACCCAGTGAACCAGTGCCTCGGCCTTGCGCTCCTCCGACGCGCCGGTTACTCCCGCGACCTCGAAGATCTCCTCCACCTTGGCGCTGATCTCCGGCGTGACGTCGAACTGGCCCTCGTTGACATCGAAGAACCACCTGCTCTTCGCCTCCCAGCTTTCGACCGTCGCTACCACCACCTTCGGGACGGCGTCGCTCCACCCGGCCGCCCGCGGCTCGCTGGACCTCGGCGGCACGTCGTGGGCCCACCACGCGTATCGAGTGCTGTCCGCGGAGTAGCTCGTGCTCGAGTAGAGCGGGCCGTTGTAGACCTCCGAGTGCAGCCTCTTGTCGGACGGCAGGCTCAGCACGTACTCCTTCTCGATGATGGGCACGTTCGCCTGGAAGAGCACGATGTCGAAGTACTCGCCCGGCATCGGAGGAACGTACTTGTCGTCGTCCGGCACGTGGTTCGCCGGCACAGCGATGGCGGCCCCGCCCTCGTCCGCCAGCAGCGCGTAGCTGTAGCCCTTCCTGAAGACGCGGAGCTCGATGCCGTCGTTCACGTGGAGGCGCGGCAGCTGAAGCGTCTTGATGGCGGCGTTCCAGTAGATGCCGGACTGCGGGGCCGGCAGCTCGTGAACCAGCGCGACGTCCACCGGTATCCTCTCGTCACCGCGGACTATGTTGACCTCGCGCACATCGACGAAGCTGCTCCACGGTTCGAAGCGCCACCGCTGCACCGACTGGTTCCGACACCCGGCGGGTGTCAGGACCTTGTAGAGCAGGTAGTCATCGCTGTACGTGACGCCCGACGACTTCACGCGGTTGACCGTGCGATCGTAGACGATGACGTGAGCGGCGCCGTCGTGGTCGTCCGCGACACCGGCGTTAGCGATGCGGTCGAACACGGTGGGCTGTGGGCTGTCGCCCGGTGGAAGGTCGTGTGCCGCATCCTCCGCGGCCACCGCGAAGGCCGTGGCCAGCGCGAGCACGGCGACGATCAAAGCGCCCACGGGTCTGACACTGTGTGTTCTCAAGTGTTCCCCCCTGTTGCTTGGACCCCGGTTGTCCGGGGAGCCTCGTTCATCTTTCTCTGACCATAGGTCTGAAGTACGCGGCCGCGCCTCCGCCGGGCGCGAGCTCGAGTGTCATCGTGTCTTCTGCTCTGAGCTCCACGGTCGAGATGTCCACGGCGGTCGGGTTGGTCTCCCAGTGGGCATCGGAGGCGTCCCGGAAGATGCGCGTCAGGTAGGGCATGTTGCCCCCGGCCAGGAAATCGAGGCTCACCTCGAGCACCCTCCCCTCCTCGTCGGTTATGCCCCCCAGGTACCACCCGTCGCCGCTCCGACGGGCGATCACGACGTAGTCGCCGATGGCCGCGTCCAGCACGCGGGTCTCGTCCCACGTGCAGGGTACGCGCTCAATGAACTGGAACGCGAAATTGCCCTCGTAGTTCTCCGGCAGGTCGGCCGCCATCTGGAGCGGACTCAGCAGCACGACGTAGAGCGCGAGCTGCTTCGCTATGGTCGTGTGGACCCGATTGTCGGGTTTGAACTCGTCGAGCGGGAGGTCGAAGATGCCCGGCGTGTAGTCGAGCGGCCCCGCCAGCATGCGCGTGAACGGCAGTATGGTCGTGTGCTCGGGCGGATTGCCCTCGCTCCAGGCGTTGTATTCCATTCCCCGGACGCCCTCTCTCGTCATCATGTTCGGGTAGGTTCTCGAGATGCCGGTCGGTTTGATGGGTTCGTGGACGTCCAGCATGATGCGCTTCTCCGCCGCCTTCTCGAGTATCTTCCTGTAGTGGAAGACCATCCACTGTCCGTGGTGATGCTGCCCGCGAGGGTAGATGCCGCCCGCGTAGCCGGTCTTCACCGCGTCGATGCCCACGCGCCTGTAGAGGTCGAACGCCTCGTCGACGCGCGTCTCGTAGTCGGCCGCGTCCCCACCCGTCTCGTGGTGTCCGATGATGGCGACGCCCTTCTCGCGCCCGTAGCGCGCGACCTCCTCGAGATCGAAGTCGTCGTAGGGAGTCACGTAGTCGAACGCGCCTTTGGCGCCCCACCTGTCCCACCCGGTGTTCCACCCCTCGACCAGGACACCCTCGAATCCGTGCTCCGCGGCGAAATCGACGTAGCGCTTCGCGTTCGCGGTGGTCGCTCCGTGGGTGGGCCCCTCGTGCCAGGTCTCACCACCGATATGCAGGCTCCACCAGATGCCGAGGTACTTCATCGGGCGTATCCACGACGTGTCCTCGATGACGCACGGCTCGTTCAGATTGAGTATCAGGTGCGACTCGACGAGATCTCCGGGACGCTCTCCGATTTGAACGGTCCTCCAGGGTGTAGCGAGCGGCGTCCGGCCCACGACCTTCACGCCGTCCGGCCACGGGACGAGTTCCGCTGCGAGTGAGTTGCGTACGCCCTTCTCCGGAACGAGCGTCATCCCGGAGTAATCGGTCAGGTTGGCCTCGTGGATGCTGAGGTAGAGTCCCTCTGCCGTGACCATCGTCACGGGCGTGTTGGCTCCCTCGACCGCGGAGAGAGCGGTCTTCCGGAAGAGGTGCTCGTAGCTGTCGTAGTCGTTCCTGTTCCACCAGACCGTGTGGTCCCCGGCGAGCCGGAACGCGGTCTCTTCCGATACGATGTCGAAGGACCCGAGACCCGGCTGCTCAGGCAGCACGTAGCGGAACCCGACACCGTCGTCGAAGACCCTGAAGACGACGGTCATGACGCGCCCGCGCCCGCCCTCTTCCTTCAGGCGCACTGCGAGCTCGTTGCAGTGGTTTCTGACCTCGCTCGCGCTGCCCCAGACCGGTCTCCAGGTTTCGTCCACGGCGGAGCGCTCGACGCCATCGACGGTGAACCCTCCGGTCAGCGGAGGGTCGTCCTTGAAGCGGAAGCCAAGCGTGGACGGCTGGATGACGGGTCGGGAGTCGCGGCTGATCGAGTAGGTCGGTCGCCCGGCCGTGAGCGCGAGAACGGCCTCGATCCTGCCGTCGGGTGAAGACACGGCCTCCGTTGCGTCGGGCGCGGCCTGGGCGTTCAGCGCGGATGTCACGAGCATCGCTCCTGTCAGCAGCGTTCCCGCGAGTCTCGACACCGGCGCTCCGGCGGGTTGCGGCGCCGTCGTCCCGGCAGATCGTAGCATGCCTACTCCCCCGCGGCGTCGGATCCCAGACCCAGCCGGTCCAGCATGAAGGCGTACTCGAACGCCCACTCCCGGAACCTCTCGTAGCGCCCCGACGCGCCACCGTGGCCGGCGCCCATGTTCGTCTTGAGGAGAAGAAGCCCGTCTCCGGTCTTCGTCGCTCTGAGCCTGGCCGCCCACTTCGCGGGCTCCCAGTACTGGACGCGCGGGTCGTTCAGACTCGCGGTTATCAACATGTCGGGGTAGTCGAGCGCGCCCACGTTGTCGTACGGGGAGTAGCTCTTCATGTAGAAGTAGTACTCCTCCTCGTTCGGGTTTCCCCACTCGTCGTACTCGCCGACCGTCAGCGGGATCGACGCGTCGAGCATCGTGTTGAGCACGTCCACGAACGGGACGTCGGCGATGACAATCCGGTAGAGGTCGGGCCGCATGTTCGCGATCGCGCCCATCAGAAGTCCTCCGGCGCTGCCGCCGGTCGCCACCAGGCCGTCGGGCGTGGCGTGCCCCTCATCGATCAGGTGCTCCGAGCACGCGATGAAGTCGGTGAAGGTGTTCATCTTGCTCAGCATACTGCCGTCTTCCCACCACTCCTCTCCCATCTCCCCGCCTCCGCGCACGTGCGCCGTGGCGTAGATCACACCACGGTCCAGCAGGCTCAGGCGGTTCGACGAGAACCACGGGTCCATGCTGGCGCCGTAGGCGCCGTAGCCCATCAGATAGACCGGGTTGCCCTCGTCTCTCTTCGCGTCCCGGCGATAGAGGATGGAGACGGGCACCTCGGTGCCGTCCGCCGCCGTCGCGAAGAGGCGTTCGGACGCGTACAGAGCCGGGTCGTACCCGCCGAGCACTTCCTTCTGCTTGAGAAGCTCGCGCTCGCGCGTGCCCATGTCGTAGTCGTAGATCGAGGTCGGTGTGACGTGAGACATGTAGGAGAAGCGTATAGTAGCGGTCTGATACTCCCTGTTCTCGCTTGGATACACGGCGTAGACAGGCTCCGGAAACTCGACGTAGTGCTCGTCCCCTGTGTCGAGGTTCATCACTCGTATGCGCCGCTGGCCCTTCTCTCGCTCGGCAACGACGAGGTGGTTCGCGAAGGTCTCCACGCGCTCGATCTTGACCCCGTCCCGATGGGGTATGACCTCCGTCCAGTTGTCCTTCGAGGGCGCGTCCACGGGGACCTTCATCACCTTGTAGTTCTTGGCCCCGTCGTTCGTGCGGATGTAGAACTCGTCGCCCCTGTGGGACAAGTAGTACTCGACCTTGTCCTCTCTGGGCTGCACGAGAGCGAACCGGCCGAACGGGTCATCCGCGCTTAGCAGGTACTGTTCCTCGGTGTCCCTGCTGCCTACATCCATTATGAGATACCGGTCGCTTCTGGTCCGGCTTATCCACACGCCGAAGCCCGGGTCGGTCTCGTGGTGGACCAGGACGTCGTCCGACGGGTCCGTGCCGAGGGTGTGTCTCCACAGCTTGTCGGAGCGGCGCGTCTCGTCCGTCGTCGTGTAGAAGAGCGTGCTGCTGTCGTTGGCCCACTGGAGCGCGTAGTCGATCTCGGGGATGACATCCGGGAGCAGCTCGCCGGTGACGAGGTCCTTGATGTAGAGCGTGAACGTCTCCGAGCCCGTCGTGTCGACCAGGTACGCCAGCAGCCTGTTGTCGGGACTCACCCTGGTCGCCCCGATGCCGAAGTAGTCGTGCCCCTTCGCGAGCTCGTTCTGGTCCAGCAGCACGACCTCCTCGGCGTCCGGGCTCCCCTCCTTGCGGCAGAAGATCGGGTACTGCTTTCCCTCCTCGGTCCGCTTGTAGTAGTAGAAGCCGTTGTCGAGATAGGGCACGGAGAGGTCCGTTTCCTTGATGCGTCCCACCATCTCCTGATAGACGGTCTCCTCGAGCTCATCGATGTGAGCGGTCATGGCGGCCGTGTACTCGTTCTCGGCCTCGAGGTACGCCGTGACCTCTGGGTCGGAGCGGTCCCTCAGCCAGCGGTAGTCGTCCACCCGCACGTCCCCGAAGAGCGTATCGGCGACCGGGATCCTGCGTGCGACCGGGGGCTCTGTCGCGACTGCCGTGGTCGCCGCCAGAACGAACAGCGCCGCGACCGCTCCGCCCGCTCGTCCGCCCACTGCGAATCGTGTTCTTCCTCGTTTCATCTGATTCTTCTCCCGCATCTCGTGCGTTTCATGGCTTCGCAAGTTCGATCTCCACCGTGGTGATCTCGTGCGGCCCGAGCTCGAGGCTGAGCTCGCGCGACCCGTCTACCGACAGGCCGGACAGCCTCTCCTCCAGAAGGTCGGTGAGCCACGCCTCCGTCACGTCCATCCCGAACCTGAGCGTCTCGTCGACCGCGGACCCCGTGAGATTGTACAGCCTGACCACGAGGGTGTCTCTCGTCTCGTGCTTCTTGATGGCAGAGACGCAGGTCCGCTCGCTCGTTCTCTCCAGCAGGCCCACTCCGCCCGGCACACACTGGTCCCGCACGCCCTGCTTCGTCAGCACCTGCGTTCTGTACCTGAGCGAGAGGTCCTTGATGCCAGCGGCGATGTGGTTGCCTGCGAACGGCACGACCGCGTACCAGAACCTCTGCTGGCCTACGCATTGCGCCTCCGGCGTGTGCAGCGTCGGGCCCGCGTTCGCGCGGTTCCTCGTGCCGAAGTCGTCACGCGACAGCCAGCCCACGCACCGAAGGAGCGTCAGCGCGAGCCTCGCTCCCCCGTCCTCGCCCCGCGCCGCCTCTATCTCGGGAAGCCCACGGTTGAGCACCGCGAGGCCGCGCTCGCCGTCGGACACCAGCGAGAACTCCTGCTGCGGGTAGGTAGCCGGAGGCGGCTGCACCCAACCCGTGCCGTTCGGCTTCTCAAGTGGACGCTCGTTGAGCAGGAAGCGCCCGTCCGACAGCACGGTGTCCGTGACGACCGGTGTCGGGAAGAGCGCCCTCAGTCTGTGATCCCTCGCGCCGTTCTCGAAGTCCATCTCGACCTCGACCAGGGGACTGCCCGCGGCCAGGCGCACGCGGGTGGTCGTGAGGCATCCGACCGTGTCCGGGCGCCTGTGGTCCCGGTTCTTCTCAAGGGCCGACGGGAGGTGCAGTTCGTAGCGGACCTCGA
>DAOWER010000108.1 GCA_030638405.1 Candidatus Eiseniibacteriota bacterium
GGGGTCGTTCCACGGGATGTTGTCGCCCTCTTCCCACGGGGCGGGAACGGGCGTCCGTTGCACGATCTCAGCGAGCTTCACCGTGTCTGATTCCTTGAGACGAGTGGTCTACAGCGACTGCCCGCGGGGGCCGACACTTTCGAGCTTGCCGGTCCCGCTGATGCTCTCGGTCACGTGGGGTTCCCCGAAGTAGCGAACCGTGCCACTCCCGGTGATGCTGGCGTCGAGGGCGTCGGACGCGTGCAGTACGACGAGACCGGACCCCGAGACGCTCACCTTGCCGTTGCGCGTGACCAGATCCTGAGCGCGATAGCGCCCGGACCCGCTGACGCTGACCGTCTGCGCTCCTGCCTCACCTTCGATGCCCACCTCTCCGGACCCGGAGATGGACGTTCGGACCTCCACGGCCGTCAGGCCGCCCACACCGATGTCTCCGGAGCCGCTGACGGACATCTCCAGCAAGTTGGTCTCGAGACGCCCGACTTCGAACGAGCCCGACCCGGAGACGGCAAGCCCCGACAACTCCCGGAAAGTCACATCGAACACAATCGGCGCGCTCGGCCTGAACACGGCTGCACAGGCCCTCGACGTCAGGCCGATGCGAAGCGTCCCCTCACGAACCTCCGTCACGATGTGGCTCATCAGGTTGTCGTCGGCACTGACGGTCAGCCCCTCGGTCTCGCCCTGCGTGAGAACCACGAGCCCAATGTTCGAAAGCGCGACGCGATCGAACCCGCTGACCTGCCGCGCCTCTGTCGTGACGTTGCCCGACCCCTCGATGGTGCCAACGATGCATGAGCCCGCGAGAAGGGCCAGGAGCATCAGACTCACGGCGAGCTTCCGTCTCATCGCTCTACCTCCCTGGTTGAGGCGCGGCCGCGCCCGCCGGCTACTCGTTGCACGTGCACGTGATGGTGCCGACACCGGTTACTCTCTGGCGGACGGTCGGCGCTCCGTGGTATCTGATGCTGCCGGTCCCCGAGATCGTCGCGTCAAGGGTGTCCAGCACGCGTAAGGTGACGTCCCCCGCCCCGCTCACGACAGCGTTCGCCGTCGTGCACTCGAGATCGGGCGCCGAGTAGCTGCCGGCGCCGCTCAGCTTGATGCTCTGAGACACGGTCTTTCCCGCGACCTCGCAGCTTCCGGCGCCACTGAGAACGACACTGAGAGACTCCGCACTCAGTGAACTGACCTCGATGGCCCCCGTGCCGCTCACGACCAGCGAGAGCGCATCCGTGTCGACGCGTGGCGCGTCGATGCGCCCGATTCCGGAGAGCTTCAGACTTCTGACCCCGTCCAGGGTGACGCTGAACCGAATCGACAGCTTCTTGCGCCTGAGGCCGTCCAGCCAGCCGTCCTTCCTGAGCCCGAGGACGAGCACGCCATCCTTCACCTCCGCCGTCACTCTCGGCATCACGTCCTCAGCGGCCTCTATGGTCAGCGCGGTGTGGTCGCCCTGTGTGACCTCCACGCTTCCGAAGCCCTCAAGTGTGACGCCGTCGAATCCCGTCACATCTCTGGTCTCGGTGACTGTCCTCTCGTCGGGCATGGTTCTGCCTCCTCTCAAGGTGGCTCCACGCTCAGTAGCCGAGGTCGAGGTCCACGCGGTTCGGGATGGGCTCGCCCCGCGCCGCCGCATTCACAAGTTCGGCGAGCGCGCGCATCCGCAGCGATTCGGTCTCGGGTGTGTGCGGCGCACCGGCTCGATGCGGGCTCATCACCACGTTGTCAAGCTCGTGAAAGGGGTACGCAGACGGCCTGGTCGCTGTGCGACCGGGCCCGTCGGTCGGGTAATTGTACCAGACGTCGAGTCCGGCCGCATGCAGAGTTCTGTCGCGAAGAGCGTTGTAGAGGGCGGTCTCATCGATGACCGGACCGCGGCCGACGTTGACCAGTATGGCACGCTCAGACATGAGCGCCAGCTCACTTTCGCCGATGAGCCCTCGCGTCTCGTCCGTGAGCGGCAGGCAGACGATCAGCGCGTCGGCCTCGGGCAGAAGCGACGGCAGTTCCGCCACAGAGCGGACACGGCCTCCGTCCGCAGGTCCCGCGCCCGCCGGCGGTCCGACCCGACCGGACGCGTCGCCGGAAGAGCCGCGCCGCACGGCCGTCACGTCCATCCCCAGGCCCGCGCAGAGTCGGGCCACGTGACGCCCGATGGCTCCGCTTCCCAGCACGAGGACGTTCTTACCGTCAAGGAGCACGACCGGGCTCTCTTCATATCGGGGCGACCAGTCGTCGCGACGGAGCGAGGCGTCCATCGGGACTATCCACTTGGCCGCGGCAAGGAGCAGAGCGACGGCAATCTCGGCGACCTGAAGTGCGTTGTGGTGGAGGTTGTGGACGGAGACGTGGGGAAACTCCCGCATGAGCGCGCGGGTCCTGTTGGGAACCCCGGACCACGGGATGACGACCGATCTGAGCTTCCCGTTGGCCTCCACCTGGTCGCGCGAAGGAACGCCCGCCACGAGAATCTCGCACGACGACACCTCTGGGCTCTCCGCGCCGGTGGTCACGCGCACGGAGGGCTCGAGCATGGACAGAAGCTCATCGAGCCGGTCGGGTTCATCCAGTATGTGCACGTGCAGCTCGGACATCACATTCCTCCGCCGGTCGGTTCGGCCACCGGGGCGTCCGCGGGTCTGCCGAGGTCCTCGGAGTGCCTCAGGGCCATGATCCTCCTGATCCACAGACAGGCGACCGCTCCCGCGACGACGTTCGCCACCAGACCGGCGCCGAAGACGCCGGCAAGCTCGAGGACACGGGAGCCGAGCACGGCTAGCGGAACGTAGAGCACGAATATCTGTACCAGCATCAGCACGGCCGCGTCGATGGGCCTTCTGAGAATGCTCAGCGCCCCGGTCGAGAGGAGGAGCACGCCGCGCATCCCGTACGCGGCCGGGACGATCAGCATGTAGAGAGCGGTCGTCGCGATGACGTCCGGCGAGTCATTGAAGACCGCGGCGATGTGCCTCCCCGTCACCGCGAGGATCAGCCATACCAGCAAGCCCCACCCGATTGAGAATCCCCCGCTGATGGCGACGCCGCGCCTCAGCCTGTCGTGGCGGCGCGCCCCCCAGTTCTGACCGACGAACGGCGCCAGCACGCTGCGCAGCGCCATGACCGGAGTGAGCGCGAAGATCTCGATCCGCGTCGCGACACCGAATCCGGCGACGGCAGCCGCGCCGTAGCCCGAGACGATCCTGGTTATCACACCAATGCCCACCGGTATCAGTATGTTCGTCAGCGCGCTCGGGATCCCGACGTGCAGGATCTCCTTCCACGAGTCCCAGAGCGCCCTCAGGCCCGGGAAGGAACGCGTCAGCATCCGCTCGCGGCGCGCCAGGATAAGAAGGGCAAGCGTGAACGTGATCGAACGACCGATCACGGTGGCCAGCGCGGCGCCCGCAAGCTCGAGCCTCGGGAAGGGCCCTATCCCGAAGATGAAGAGCGGGTCGAGCACGCCGTTGACGCACGCCGCCGTGATCATGATGAGGCTGGGCGTTCTGGTGTCGCCGGTGGCACGGATCGCGTTGTTGCCGACCATCGGCATCACGACGAAGATCATGCCCGGGTACCAGACGATCATGTAGGACCTGATGAGCGGAAGAAGCTCGTCCGTGGCACCCAGCAAACGGAAGACGGGCTCGATGGTGAAGAGCCCCACCACGACGAAGAACGCGACTATCAGGAACGCGAGCGCGAGACTGTCGGTCGTCAGACGCCTGACCCTGCCCCAGTCTCCCTCGCCTATGGCCCTCGAGATGACGGCGGAGGCCCCGAGGCCCAGTCCGAGCGAGATCCCGGCAATGGTGAACACCACCGGGAACGTGAAGCTCATCGCGGCCAGCGCCTGAGTCCCGAGGCGACCGACGAAGAAGGTGTCCACGAGATGAAACAGGTGGATGCCGACCATCCCCAGGATCATCGGCGCGGTCAGCCGCAGCAGCATTCGTCCTACGGGTCCCTCTGTCAGCTGTGCCTTTCCGGCGTTGCGCAGAAGTCTCCTCCCGGCCGCGGGCAGGCTCGCCGCGGCCCGGTTCGTCGTCTACCGATTACTGCCCCTCGTAGATCGCCACTGCCTCCGGCATGTGAGAGCGGATGTCCTCGATGCGCGTTGCGTGCGACGGATGCGTGGACAGGAACTCCGGGGGCTGCCCCCCGCTCTGTGCCGCCATCCGTTCCCAGAACGGAACGGCCTGCCTCGGGTCGTATCCGGCCTTCGCCATCAGCAACAGGCCTATCCGGTCGGCCTCGGATTCGTGCTGTCTGCTGTACGGAAGCAGGACGGCAACCTGAGAGCCGATGCCGTACGCCAGCATCGCGAGGTCTCTCGTCTGCTCGGGCTTCTCCTCGATGGCCTTCGAAAGCGCTATTCCGCCCAGTTCCGCCAGCAGGAGCTGGCTCATACGCTCGCCCCCGTGGTTCGCAACCGCGTGGGCGACCTCGTGGGCCACGACGACCGCCAGCCCTTCTTCCGTCCCGGTGATCGGCATGAGCCCGGTGAAGACGACTATCTTCCCGCCCGGCATGCAGAACGCGTTGGCCGCTTCGTCCTCGATGAGCTGGAACTCCCAGTCGTAGTACGACAGCTCACGGTCCATGCCGTGCTCGCGCATGAATCCGGAGGCCGATCGGGCGACCCGTCCACCTACCTCGGCGACCGTGTTCCTCGCACCGGCGTCCCCGGAGACGGTCGACTCAGCAACGAACTGCTCGTAGTCCTGCGCTGCCATGCCAATGAGTTCCGGCTGCGAGACGAGAGACAGCTGATGCCGTCCCGTGATCGGTACGATCGAACACCCGGCCAGCACCGCCAGCGCGAGACACCAGACGACAGTCTTCCTCGACATCACCGCCCTCCTTTCAGCCCTGCCAACGATCTGAGCTTCGAGACCACAGCGTCCGTCACCGCGCGCAGACGGTTCTCCCTCCGCCGGACGGCTACTCCTCGTCCTTGCTCGCGGGCCAGCCGCTGCCCTCTGCGGCCGGCGCAACGACATCGAACCCGCGTCCCGCAAGCTGCTTCACCAACTGCTCGGACGACCCGAGCCACTGACCCCACTTGCGGCCCATGTGCTCCGTCCAGCTGTAGTCGTCGTACGTGAACGTCTCCTCGCGGCCGCCCTGAAGCGGCACCATGTAGCCCGCCTCCCGGTAGTAGTCCTGAGAGAGGTACCCCTCGTCCATCACGCGCATGGCTTCCGCGAGTTCGGCTTCATCCGGGTCAGCGTACTCGTCCTCGAAGAGGTGGAGGAAGAGCGGGTAGCGTGGCCTCGGCGGCGGGTCCTCAGCCGGGTACCCCATAGCCAGCTCGACGAGCGGGAAGACCCTGGGGGGCAGCTTGTACCGCTCCGCCACCTTGTCGGCCTTGTAGGGCGTGCCCCCGAGGAAGCAGCTCCCCATACCCAGGCTCTCGGCAGCCACGACCATGTTCTCGGCCATGTAGCACGCGTCCTGGATACCGAACAGGAGCAGCGACAGGTCGTTCGTCATGGTCTTCCAGCCGCGCCTCGCCATGACGAGTTCGAGCCTGTGAGCGTCCACGCAGATGGTGAAGAGGAGCGGTGCCCGAAACGGGGTGTTCTCGCGGTCGCGCTTCAGCAGCACGCTTCCGAGCTGTGCGGCGAACGGCGCCTGCCGCCCGGCCCGAACGACCGCCTCGACCACCTCGTCGGTGGGCTCTTTGTCGGTGTACTTGCGGATCGACTTCCGCGCGAGCATCTGTTCCACGACGGTGTTCGAGCTCATTGTTCTCCTCCGCCAGTGCGTCTCCATTCGAGGGTCGGGTTCGCCGGCTCATCGTTGTGCACCACGACCTCGGCGTACTCGCGAGGGCGGCACCGTTCGAGATAGAGCCGCTCCCCCGGGATGTAGCGGCTTTCGTAGCGCTCCCGCACGGCCCGCTCGTTTCCGAAGAGTGACAGGTCGCGCTCGAGCGCTCGTGCGAGCGTCACGTCGAAACCCGTGTCCACGAAGATGCTGAAATCCCAGAACTCCCTGAGCTCCCGGCGCAGGATGAACACGCCGTCGAACAGGAGAACGGAGTACCGGTCGGCAGACCGCTCCGCGGACGTCACCGGTGATTCCGTCCTGAAGTCGAAGACGGCGGTCCGGTAGCGCAGGCTTCCCCCGGGCCCCAGGGGAACGAGCAGACAGGATCTCACGGCGTCGTAGTCGAAGGAATCGTCCAGGTAGCCCTCCGGCGACGCACTGCCCCTCGCGTGGCGCACGGCGCGCGGGCGGTGAAAGCCGTCTATGGAAGCGCGGATGACCGTCCGCCCGTGTCCGGCCAGGGAGTCCGCGAGTTCGTCCGCCAGCACGGTCTTCCCGGAGGCGCCGACACCGTCGATCGCCACTCGGACAGGGTGGCTACGCGCGGTCGCGCCTATGGCGCCCGTCAGTTCCGCGAGCACGCTGTCTCTGGTCAAGGGGTCCTCCACTCGCGAAGATGCGGACTCGGACTCGCGTTGAACGCACCGTGCGTGCGGCCGCGGCGACAGGCTCGGCCCGCTTCCTAGAAGCGCGCCGAGAGCCCGAACCGCACGCCGTCGGACACGAACTCCGGCGACGTGGTGCTGGTGGCGATCTTCCGGTTCGAGTCGGGGTCGTGCGAGTCGATGCGATATTCGACCCTGTCCTCGAACGTGTACTTGCCCGACGCGCCGTACTCAGCATGGATCGAGAACATCCTGTTGATGAACCACTCCACTCCGGCGAACCCCTGAAGCCCGAGTTCCCATATGTCGATGTCGCGCACGTAGTAGGTGAACTCCAGTTCGTCGTACGGGTAGTAGTTGATATCCTCGCCGTGAATGTCGGTGTAGCTCACCTTGGGACCGGCGCCCCAGAAGAAGCGGATCGGACCGTTCCCCCTGTAGAAGAGCATCTGCAGCTTCAGGGTCCCCCTGTGGCTCCAGTTGGTCAGCTCCGCCGAGCCGGTGATCTCCCCGCCGTAGTACTCGATATCCAGATCGCTGTCGTTGAGGTCCAGGAAGAGCCCGGCGGCCACGCGTATGGCGCGGTTGTCTGTCAGGAACCTCTGGTAGGAGAGCATCTGTCCCTGGAACTCCGAGAGCGTCAGGAGGCTCTCTATGGAGAACTGCACGGCCTGACTCCCGGCGAGCTCGCCGGCCTCAGGCGAGTACCAGCCATCCGCGACAGCGGCCGCCGGAACGGACAGAAGCGCCGCGGCAGCCAGAAATGTGCACAGTGCTTTCATGTTTCGCTCCTCCCTAGTCGTGTCTCAGCGCCTGGACCGGGTCCACGCGGGCCGCGCGCGAGGCCGGGTAGAGCCCGGCAAGCAGGCTCACGCACACGGAGAACACCATGGCGCCCGCGATCAGCCAGATCGGCATGTAGAACAGGTCGACCTCGGGCACGCCCTGAGGACGCAGGTAGTGGTTGGCGACGGCGTTGGCAATCCTCGTCACCGCCCATCCAAGAGCCAGCCCGAACACGCCGCCGGTGAAACCTATGGTCGCCGCCTCCGAGAAGAATATCCATCGGATGTCGGTCTCGCTCCCGCCTATCGCCTTCATCACGCCTATCTCACGCGTGCGCTCCAGGATCGACGTGACCATCGTGTTGATGATACCGAGAGCGGCGACAATGAGAGCGATCGTTCCGACGGCTCCCAGGAGCGCGTCCATGATGAGGAAGCTCTGCCTGATCTCCTCGAGCTCGTCGACGACGGCGAGGACGCCGAAACCCATCTCCTCCACCGCCTCTCTGACGGGCGTGATGTCGTCCATCCCTCTCGTGCGCACGTAGACGGACCCGTAACCCTGAGCCTCCTCGGAGCTGTCCAGCAGGTCCCACACGTCGGAGAATCCCAGCCTCGGCATCGCGGCGCCTGTCTCGATGGGAACGACGATGCCGCCGCGGAAGCGCGCCGCCCCGAAACCCGAGAGGCGGCCGCGCACGCCGACCACCCTGAGACGCGCGACGTCTTCCTTGAGCGGGAGCTTGGAGGGAGGCGTGAAGCTCCGCATGAACGAGCGGGCAGCACTCCTGAGATCCACTGTCGAGCTGACTACCTCGATCCTGCGCCCGATCAGGGAGTCGACGGATATCGGCACGAGTTCGGTGTCGCCGGACTCGCCGGCGCGCGCGTCGACGGGCTCCTCCGCCAATCTGAATCCCAGCTCGTTCAGGAGACGGCCGGTGAGCACGACGACGGAGTCGGCGTCGCCCTCGTAGAAGCTCCCGTAGGGGATCTCGCTGAACGGTTTGTAGCGCCCCATCGCGGCCGGCACCGCCTGGAGGCTCGTCCGCGCTTCCTTCCCCATCATCCGCACCGTGACAGGGAAGCGGATCTCGGGGAAGGCCAGTTCGACAGCCGGCAGCGCGCGGATGGCCTCGACCGCGGAGTCGTTCAGCGCCTTGACCGTCTCAGGAGGCTCGAATCCGCCGGCCATGATCTCGCCCACGTCTATCTTCGCGGGCAGCACCTGCATGCTCGTGAA
>DAOWER010000013.1 GCA_030638405.1 Candidatus Eiseniibacteriota bacterium
GAGCTGCGCGCGCCTGTCACGGCTGCGCACCTCTATGATCGAGAACGGCTGCGAACCCCTGTACCCGCCCTTGAGCGTTCCACCCGGCCCGGATGCCCTGAGCGCCGCCTGAAGCACCTTGTCCAGCACGTCAGCTGGAACATCGTCGTCCTTGAACTTGAGAACGCTGCGCCTGTCGAGTATGGCATCGAGACAGCTTCTGTCCACACCTACCTCCCGCCTTCCAGGTTGTGTCTTGTCAGTATGTCCCTGAGGAGCGCCCTTGCGCGATGCAGATGCGTCTTCAGGGTTCCCATCGGAATCCCCAGTGTGGCAACGACCTCCTTGTAGCTTCTCTCTTCGAGATAGAAGAGCGTGACAACGACACGGTATTGCTCCGGGAGCTCGAGGACGGCGGCGCGCACCGCGCGCCTGAACTCCTCGTCCCGTACCACGAGCTCCGGACTCATCTCCTCGCCACGGGCGTCGTCGATGACGCCGGCCTCCACGTGAGGCCCCGACTCGATGTCGACCGTGACGGCGCGTCTCCGGCGCCTCTTCAGGTGCGTGAGCGCGCGGTTGGTCGCGATCCGGTACAGCCAACTCGAGAACTTCGAGTCGCCCCTGAATCTGGGCAGTGCGCGGTACGCCCGGACGAATGCTTCCTGAGCGACGTCCTCCGCGTCCTCGTCGTTCCCGACGATCCGTACGGCGATCGTGTACACGTAGTCCTGGTACCGGGTGACCAACGTCCCGTAGGACGCTTCGTCGCCGGCCAGGACTCTCGCGATGAGTTCCTCGTCCGTCGGCGTGTGCTCACGCATCCGGTTCAACCCAGCCAAAGACTCCTCCGCGCACGCCCGCAGGCGGCGGCCAGCTAGGCACTCACTCGGGCCGCGCGTCCGCGTGCCGACCGGCCAGGTCCAGCCAATAATGCTACCAGAACAACTCCAGAATCCAAGCGGTTTTGCCTGCAAAACGGCGTTTCGGGGCCGGGAATCCCTGGCCCGCCCCGGAATCCCGCCGTCCAGGTCACGTCTCTGAAACACCCCGGTCGGGAGGGGTGTCATAGCGTACAGTGAAGAAGTCCACACAGGGGTTCCGCCGCGGACCGGGCATCCGGTGACCACGACTCGCCGCACGGGTCGGCCGCGGCCGGAAGAACAGCAAGGAGGCGACAGTGTACGCGTTCTTCAGTTTCCTGACGGCCCTGATCTCGATAGGCGCGGGCGTCCTCATGATCATGCTCATCATGAAGGGCATCAACCGCTCTCAGGAGCTCAAGCAGCAGATGTACATGAAGACGCTCGAGAAGGGCATCTACGACTACCGGCTGATCGAGGGCAAGAAGAGCTCCGGCACGGCCGTGCTGGGCTGGGGCATCTTCTTCATTGGCGTCGGGATCGCGCTCCTCTTCAGCTTCATTGCGCTCGGCATCATCGACTCGGCCCTGGCCGGCTCGCTCGTTCCCTTCTTCGTCGGGCTCGGTCTCATCATCTACTACGCGATCCGCCGGAAGATCGTGGGAGATGAGAAGCAAAACGGCGAACCCGTGACCTTCAGCCCGCCGAAGGGCGGAACCGACGCGTCCGTCAGGGTCATGTCCGGGAACGACGAGTAGGACGGTAGACCGGAAATCCGAAGGGGCCCCGTGCGGTTCTCCGCGCGGGGCCTCCGGCGTCACACGCACGGGACCTCTAGTGCCACTCGAGAGTGAGCTGTTTCGCGAACCGGAAGGCGCTGAAACCGAGGAAGACTACAGCGGCCACTGCAAAGGCAAGCACGACGCCAGCAACGCTCGGCTCCTGTGACAGGGTTGTCACGAGGTCGGGCGCTTCTGCGAGGGGTTCGGCGAGCGGCGCCAGAACTCCGTTCGCGGCCTCGCCGATACCGCGAGCCAGCAAGCGTGCGGCTTCCCAGTTCACGATACGGTGAACGCCGTAGCCGACGGCGACGGCCGCGGTTCCACAGGCGGCCGGTATGACGATGGACTCGACGCGGCGGCGGACCTCCACGCGCCGGACGATCTCGGTGACGACGGACTGCTCGAACCCGGCCGGCGCCCGGTCCAGCGGAGCATCGGCGAGAACCCGGTCCACCGCGGCGAGCATCTCCCATTCCCGGCGGCACGAGGAGCACACGGAGATGTGCGCCTCGAGAGCACGCGCGGCGGCGGGCTTGATACTCCCGTCCAGCCTCTCGTCCATCAGTCGTCTGTTCGCCGCGCAATCCACCTGTTAGACCTCCTGCCCGGCCCCGAGGGGCCAAACCGTACCTGCACGCCCACTTATATGTGACTCCGGGCACCCTCCGGGGGTTTCGCGGGGCCGAAAGGGCCGCCCCCCTGGGGCTATCGCGACAGCTCTCGCACGACCACCGGGTTCCCGGGGCGGTCCGCCGCCCGCACGGACACGGCGTGCTCCCCGCTCTCGAGCCCCTCTATCACGAGCCTGAACGACTCGCTGCGCGAATCGAACATGCCGTCGTCCGCGAACGCGGGCTTCCAGGCGCCGTAGTCGACGGCCACGTCGACGAACATCACCTGGCTCGCGGAATCCGTAACAACTCCGCTGACGGTCAACCCGTCGGCCGACGAGGAAACGTCGACGCGCGTGAACTCGGGCGGCGTGTGGTCGACGGTGAACGGCGGGCTCTGGGCAGAAGTCGTGAGCGCCGACTCCTTCGGGTTGGACCGCCGGTCGCTCGCCTTCACCTTCAGCCGGTAGACGCCGTCGGTCATCGCCTGCGTATCCCAGGTGTGGAGCGTCCGCCGGAGCACACCCTCTTCAATGAGCTTCCAGTCGTCCTCGTCGTCCGCCTTCAGAAAGAGGTCGAACAACAGCGCGTCGCCGTTCGGGTCGAGCGCCTCCCACGACGCCGTTCTCATCCCGCGCAGGAGCACGCGAAGCCCGCGGTCGGCGGGTGCGTCCGGGTCGAGTGAGTAGGTCACTTCGACTCCCCCGGGCAACGTCTGCGAAGCGGAGGACCCGTTCGTTCCGCCGGCCGGATCGGTCACGACGTCCCCGGGCTCATGGACGATCACCGACGACAGCAGTGGCGGGAGGTTCTCCCGCAGGTAGGCGGCCTCCACGCTGAGCAGCTCGGGGCCCGCCCCACGCGGGCCTCTCGTCAGCCGGGCCTTCCACTGGAGGAACCGCGCAGCCGGACATGCGATCCGTCCGCCCCCGTCCCCGGAGACAGGCGTCCACTCGCTCCACGTGCCGTCGGGGTCGCCGGTGTTACCGGACCTCGCGAAGAGCTCCACCCCGGCCCCTGCGGGCACGTCCGCCTTCCAGGCGAGCTCGCCCCAGGTCGACGTCGCGCGGGCATCGAACGCCTCCGATTCGTACTCGCCGGACCGCGCGATGTCAGCGCCCATCCTGTAGACCGCTCCCGGCGCGCCGACCGTCACGATCACGTCGTCGACGCCCCGTATCGAGAGCACCTCTTCCCCGTCCAGCTCCGCGACCAGGTCGGCCGTGCCGTCGTAGTCCACGGCATAGACGCGGCCGCCCGACCCCGTGCCCGCCAGGATCGAGCCGTCGGGGGAAAGCCCGAGTGACGTGACCGGCGCGCTCTGGGAACGCCACAGTTCGACGGCGGCCCCGCCGGGTGTGATCCGGAAGACGGCTCCCTCGCCGAAGCCCGAGCCGTAGTCGCCGTTGCCGTTGCCGTCCAGGACGTCCTCGAGCGACACGCTGGTCGCCGCGAAGAAGATGGTGCCGTCCGCGTCCCGCGCGACACCGGAGATCTCATCGTACCAGGTGTCGCACAGCACACGGAGATCGCTGCCCGGCGTGATGTCCAGCAGGAGTCCGTCGACGCTGGTGCCCGCCAGCACCCTGCCGTCGAGGACGGCCAGAGCGGAGACGCTCGCGTCGCTCGACTCATAGATGACGACACCCGTCCCGTCGCCGTCGACCGCATAGACCTTCGCGGTATCGCCGGTGCCGACGAGAAGCCCGTGGTCCGTCGAAAAGGCCATGCTCCAGATGTAGCCCTCGCCCGTCTCGAAGAAGAGCCGGCTCTCGCCGTCGGGCGTGATGAGGTGGACCTCACCGCCCGGCGCCGTCCCGACGAAGACGTCACCCTCGGGCGAGACCGCCATGGCGGGGAAGTCGGCCGTTTCCAGTCGGAGAAGCTCGACGGGGTCACCATCGCCGAGTCTGACCACCACTCCGGGCGTGCCCGCAACCGCCACCACGACCCCGCCTCCCGTGCCCTCGCCGGCCCACACGTACTGCGCTTCCGGCGCGTCCAGCCTCTCCAACTCACGTGACAGGACTATCCGCCCGTCGCGCAGAAGGGATGTCCCCTCGAGACGCCCTCCCTCCGCCGCCTCGAACGAGTCGGTCTTCCAGAAGGACGCGTCGACGGCGAGCGCGTCGGGCGCGGGCGTACACAGTGTCGCCGCCGAGCCGAGCGCCACCGCCAGCAGCACCGCGCAAGCGCGGCGGATCGTCAGAACTCTCTGCATCGAACCTCCCAGGGCCCGTGACGGCCCGCTCTGCTGCTACTCTTCGACGTGAACGGTCATCTCATAGAAACCCACGACCTGTCCCTCGACGGCGAACTCGCGCTCGTCCAGCACTGAGAGCATGGACGGGTCGACGGCCCCGCTCGTCGCGCTCGACGCCATCGCGAGGCCCGCCCGGCCGGGTATGCCGCGCATCTCGTCTCCCGACAGCGACAGGCCGGGGCTGTCGGAGAGCAGCTGGGCGACCACGACGTTTCCGGGCTTGGCGTTCCTGATGAGGTTCAGGAGCTGCTCGTAGCTCCGAGGCGCCGCTCCCAACCCCAGCCGGTCCCGCTCCCACAGATGAAACGACATGGCGTCGCCCACTCGCACCGTGAGCGCGCCCGGCGCGATCGCGTCGGGGATCCGCAGGGACAGCTCGCGCTCGAACGGATCGCCGCGTCGGGGACGCATGAACACGCGGATCGTCACATCGTCGCCGGGCCGGTAGACCTTCCTGTCGGCGTCGACGCGCAGAATCGTCGTCCCCAGGTCTCCTTCGCGAACGGTCACATCGAGTTCGACTCCACGCAGTTCCCTCTCCTCGAACGCGTTCTCCGCGAGGAACGACAGAAGGAGCGACAACTCGCCGCTGCACCTCATGGCCGGCTCGGTCGTGTGGAAGACATCGCGGTACTCCACCAGCTCCTCACCGGTGTCGATCCGGACGCTCAGGTCGATCGTCGCGGGACCCGAGGCCTTCACGGCGCTCGACACGGCCCCGCCGAAGGCCAGACCGCCGAAGAGCGCGGTGTAGGGACGATTGCTCAGCGTCTCGAACTCAAAGCGGCGAACGCCTCCGTCCGTACGGATGCTCACCGTGAGCGGGACCATGGGCGGTCCCGGACCGACGACGCCCGCCACGGCCCTGTTCCTGTCCTCCTTCATGGTCCCGAGGAGTTCCCCCCCGGACGCGTACTTGAACGATATGGACTGAAGGGACATGACGGCGTGGACATACACGGCGACCATCGGCATCTCGATGGCCCCCGCGTTGAAGAGGGGGTGACCGAACGCAACGAGGCGGTCGCCGTCGCGATGTGTGACGGTACCGATCGCGGTCCAGTTGGCGTCCCCTCTCACGAACTGGATTCCCACGGCGGAGCCGGGCTCGAGTTCCCCGGCCTCCCACTCCACTCCCGACGAGGACCCAGGGACGGCCGCTGGGCCGGGCGCGGTGCCGTCCGAGGCCACGGGAGTGCCCGCGACGGCGGTCCCGGACGCGACGCCGGATCCGAGCATCGGCGTGACTCCGGGCCCCAGTACTCGGGACGCCCGATGGATGTAGTCCTCATCCGCGCCCGATACAACCAGGGGGGCCGCTATGGGAATCAGCCGGCGGTCGCCGAATGCGACGGCGGAGGAAACAGAGTGCCCGTCGCTCCGCCCATCGAGCATGCCCGCCGCCTCGACGATTCGCGCGAGGGACGAAGCGGCCCTCTCTCGCTCGGGCAGCATGGCGAGTCCCGGAAGTCCGTCCCAGCCGGGCCGGCCGCTCGCGTGGCCCTCCGCGTCCGTCAGTTCCAGCGCCGGCAGCATTTCTCCGATCGGGGTGATCCCCGCTATTGGCTCTCTGCTGAACTGCCACGTCGACGAGATGGCGCCGATGAGCCTCCCGTCCTTGTAGACGGGGCTGCCACTCATGCCCTCGAGTATCCCGGTGCTCTCGAGTGGATCGCCTTCCGCCCTGGCAATTATGAGATCCGTGCCGGGCGCGGCGCCCCGGACCACTCCGAGTATCTCGAGTTCGAACTCCTCGATGTCGGTGCCGACGAAGACGGTCCGTCCGACGCATCTGTCGCCCCGCTTCAGCTCCTCCACGGATGCGAAGTGACCTTCGGGGGTGTCCGCCCGCGCGCCGTCCGCCACGGGTACTGCCAGAAGGACCGTGACGATGAGCGCGACGGTACACGCTGACGGGACGAACGCGAAACGGAACCTCGAGCGCATGCTGTGACTCATCTGCACCTCTCTCTAGAGAGTGTCGTCGGGCGCTGCGCGTGGTGCGCGCGACCGTCGGACGAGTCTCGCCCAGCGGACGGGCTCATGTCAAGGACGCGCGACGCGCCCGGACTCGAACCTCTCCAGACGGCCGTCGCGGAGCTCGTCGCGGAAGTGGAATCGTATCCGGTAGTACTTGAGGAAGGGAGCGGGTCTGCCATCTACGAGGTATGGAGCGAACCTCCACTGGAGGAGCGCCCGTTGCGCCTCTATGTTGCAGTCCCCGCTGACCTCGGAGTCCACCAGCCACGTGCGGAGGACCTCGCCGGTCGTCGCCACCTGGATCCCGAAGATCGCGACTCCCTCGATGCCCGCGTCGATGGCAGACTGGGGATAGACGGGCTCCACGAGATGCTCGATCACGATCTCGCGGGCCGTGGGCTGCGGAAGGGAGGTGTCGAGCCGATCGCGGAGGTCGTTCCCGACGGTCACCAGCTCCTCCACCACGGTCTCGGTCGGCCGCTCCTGCGATGTCTCGGCTTCGGTGATGCTCAGGTTCACCGCCTCGAAACCGGCCTCGGCCAAGTCTCCGGCCCACGTCTCGACGTCGCTCCTCACCTCGGCGGGCTCTCTCAGCACGGAGATCTCAGGCAGCAGACGAATCTCCCCCCGGTAGCCGCTGCGCCTGACGAGCGGGATGCGCTCCTTGAGCGGAGCGACGATCGGTATGAGCGTGGCGTGGAGCAGGACAGCCGCGACCGAGGCCCAGGCGATGCTGCGCCTGTAGCGCTGCTCGCGCCCGCGTCGCGTCTTCGTTATGTACTGAGGGCGCTCGGACATGGCTGTTCCGTCCATCGCTTCAGGGGGCGTCCCGAACGTGGCTCCACAGATTCTGACAGGCCGGAGGCACAAGAGGTTGCGCCCCAGTTGCACGGTCGCTGTGAGTCGATGCTAGAAGGTGAACCCCTTGGGCACGACGACGATCCCGCTGTCCGTGATGGTGAATCGCCGCTCGTCTTCCTCGGGGTCGTACCCGATCTGGGTCTTTGGGGGGATCTGCACGCCCTTGTCCACAATGACCCGGCGGAGCTTGGCGTACCGTCCGACGTCGACGTCCTCCAACAGGATGGACTCGAACGTGTAGCTGTAGCTGTTCGTCCGCACTCGTGGGGAGAGCACGCATCTCTGGATCC
>DAOWER010000090.1 GCA_030638405.1 Candidatus Eiseniibacteriota bacterium
CGGGTCGACGGGAGCGTTCATCCAGCTGCCGTACGGGCGGTCGTCACACGTGAACTCCCGTCCGGTCACGAAGTCGATGCCGAACTGGCCGCGCCAGAACGTCACGCCCGTCTGGCCGGCTGCTATGACGTCGCCGTGCACCCAGCCGTTGTCGCCGCTGGACTCCGCGTCGTCGTAGAAGATCGGCGCGCCGTCATCCAGAAGCGTGATGTTGTCCAGCTGCCACGCGCCGTCGAGACACGGGTGGGCAGGTGTGTCGAACTGGTCTTGAGACGAGTACGCGCCGTCCGACTCGAACCGGAACCTCAGGTCGAACTCGATACCCATGGCCTCGGTCGTTATGTCGACCTCCATGTGCCCGCCGCCTTCAGGATGCGTGCTGTTCCAATCCTGAGACATACCGGGCGTGCCCGCGAAGCCGGGGTTGTCGACCGAAACGACCGTGTACCACGTGTCGCCGGTCGCGGCTGAGCGGACGTCGACGTAGCCGTAGTCGTAGTCCTTCTCCATCGCAAAGCGCTGGTCGTACTCGAGCGTCAGAACCCCGGTGAGACCGTTGGCCTCGGTGAAGTTCCGCGCGAGAATCTGCATCCAGTCGTTGGCGTAGCCACGGGGCTGCCGCCAGCAGTCGTTGTAGGTGCCGCACCACCAGGTGCTGTCGCCCAGGTGCGTGAAGCCGTTGATGCGGATGGTGTCGTGGTGCCAGTAGTTGTCCATCCCGAGCGTTCCGCTCCGGTCCCACGCGGTCCATCCGGCGTTGTCTCCTATCAGATCCTCGAAATCGGCATCGAAGATCCACAGGGTCTCCAGCCTCGTGCCCTCGAGCTGCGCGCCGCCGAGCGGCATGTCAGGCTCCGGAACACGGCTGACGAGATCCGTCCCGATGCCAACAGCAAGGGCACCGGTGGTAAGCGCCAACACCGCCCCGATTGCTACAGCAATCAGAAGTGTGTTCTTCATTCGCTCAATCCCCCCTCATAACAGAAGGCATTTCTGCTCAATCTTCACCATCTATGCTTCTCACTCCCCGACCACGCGCGAAGCGTGCAGGCTACACCGCCGCCGTGCTGGCCGGGGTGATCTCTACGGAGTGATCAGCTCTATCGAAGCGGCACGCAATCCCAAGTGCAATGAACATCATCGAATTACCTGCGTGCAAACGGTACAAAAATACCCGTTCACAAGACTCCCCATCTTGCACGGGCACGTGAATCGAAGGCCCGCCAGCGGCCTCGCTATTTCCCGACTCGCTGAGGAGTATACCAGTTGGCACATCTTGTGTCAATGTCTATCAGGGGGAGGAAAAAGGGCCGGCCCTAGGGGCCATTCGGCGATTCCAGGTCTCTCAGGAGCGCTTCCAGCGCCTCTACGCGCGCGCCACCCAGAGCGAGGTGGCGCCGGTAGTGGAACGCGCCGAGATTCGGGTTTCCAGCGTGGAAATAGTACGTCAGGGCGAGATTGAGATGCGCCGGCGCGAAACCGGGACGGATCCTGAGCTCTGCGTCGTACTCGAGAAGGGCTTCGTCGTGGCGACCGGCCTCGTTGAGGAAGACTCCGTACATGTAGTGACCGCTGTCAAGAGCCGGATCAAGCCGCAGCGCCCTCGCCATGAGATCCAGCGCCTCTTCCAGAAGGCCCATGTCGCGCTTGAGGAGCGCCTGCCGCCTGAGAGGCTCGCCCGAGTAGGGAGCGAGCCGTTCCGCCTCCTCGAGGACCTCGACGGCCTCGACGACGCGCCCCGTCTTCGCCAGCGTGTCGGCCCGCGCGATGGCCGCGATCGCGCCGGGCGGGATCTCGCGGCTCGTCGAGCCCCCCAGGAGCGCCAGATAGAACTCGATCTCGGCCCTCTCCTCGCCCGCCGTGTCGTGTTCCAGAGCCTCTCTGAGCCACTCCTCCGCCTCCTCCGGGCTGCCCGCCCGATAGAGAATGACCCCGCGCTCCTTGAGGGCGGTCGGGTTCGTTCCCTCCCAGCTGAGGACCGTGTCGACGTGCGCCAGCGCCCGATCGTAGTCTCCGGACCGTTCAAGCAGCATGGCAAGGTTGATCCGGGCGGCCACGTAGCGCGGATCCAGCCTCAGCGCGTCCCTGAACGCCGCCATCGCTTCATCCGTCCGCCCGGCTCCCGAGAGCACGGCGCCCAGGTTCAGGTAGCTCTTGGGGTAGTCCGGGTCCAGCCTGATCGCCGTCTCGCACTCCGCGACCGCCTCCTCCGTCATTCCGCGCTCGGCGTAGATGATTCCCAGCCGGAAGTGCGGCTGCGCGAAACCGGACTCACGGTCGATATCGTAGTGGTTCGCATTGACCACGTAGAGGAGAACCCCAAGCGCAACGACCGGCACCGCGAGCGCCGCGAATTCCCGCGCCCGGACCCGCCGGGCGATCTCCATGACGGCATATGAGGCCATCACGATCAGCACGGGGACGACCGGCAGCCTGTACCTCGCCACCACGAAGAACGCGACGATGGACAGCAGATAGACGGAGGAGTACAGAGCCAGCAGCCTGGGCCGCCTCCGGCGGAACGTGAGGCCCAGCCCCACGAGTCCAAGAGGAGCGATGAGTGCGAACCCCGGGAGAGGCAGTGCCAGGAGGGCCGAGTAGCGCTTCTGGAAGTAGTAGTTCTCCAGCTGCGGCAGCTCGTAAGAACTCATGACGAACGCGAGCTTCCGGACCATGAGCTTCGTCCACTGCCCGGGGCGCGCCTTGATGTGCGCCCACCCGCGATCGTACCAGTAGCCGGAGATCTCCGACGGTTTGAGTTCGCGTCCGAGCGCGCGCTCGGCGATCCCTCGTCCGTCCGGGTCGGTCACGATGTCCAGCCCCTCAGGCTTGACGTAGCCGCCGGTCGCGCCCTCGCCGTTACCGATGAAGAAGTTCAGGCCCCCGTTGGAGGTGATCGCGACGAAATCGCGCTCCACGATGTAGTTCCGGAGTGTCACCGGAGCGACCACGAGCACGATTCCGAGAACGACCAGCGCGGTGCTTCGAAGCGCCGCGGAGCGCGTGGCCGACGGACCATCGACGCGAACGCGTCTCCCGGGGGAACGGGAGGTCCCGGAGACGGTGCGCCCGGAGCCGGCGCGCGCCGAGAACCATATCCAGAGGACCGCCGCGGCCGCGGACAGGAGCGCTGCGGCCCTTCCGACGGCTGCCAGACCCAGGACGCCGCCCGCGGCCAGGTAGTGGACGGACTTTCCGGACGCGTCGGCCTTGAGCAGCAGGTACACGGTCAGGACGTTCAGGAAGACTAGGAGTGGAGTGAGCAGCACGGAGCAGTCGTAGAAAATGAGAGCGCCGTAGCTCGCGGCCAGCAGCCCGGCGAGCAGACCGACCCTTCTGTCGAAGACATCGCGCCCCAGAAGGTAGACGAGCGACGCAGTTGCGGCCCCAAGACCCGCCTGAATCATGCGCACCAGGAAGAGGTCTCTGCCGAACAGTCGGTAAATCGTCGCGAGGAAGTACGAGTAGAGCGGGGTCATGAAGAACGCGCCCTTCTCGGCGGTTCCTCCCGCGATGTCCCTCGCCCATTGGTCGTAGAACTTCGCGTCCAGACCCAGCGTCTGGAAGAAGGGCGTGTACCTTACCTGGAAGGTGTAGATGGCCCTGAGAAGGAAGGCGACGGCGAATATCACCGCCGGCCAGAACCACGGCCTGTCCAGAAGGCCGCGGATGCCCTTGCGCGCTCCGGGCGCGTCTGCCGCCGTCCCGGGCGCGCCCGCGGCACCAGCGCCGGTCTTCGTTGTCCTGCCGGGAGCCTCACGGGTCCCCGGGGCGCGCTTGCCGCGACCTGTGCGCTGCGGGCGTCGCTTGGATTTCCTGGACTTGCGCGTCATACAGAGGATCCTGGGAGCCTGGGAGGTGACAGCGTGCGGGCCGGCAAGGATGCCGGCTAGTCTATGTATCCGAGCGACCTGAGCATTTCCCTTATCTCGTCATCGACGGGCGACTCGACGGGAGTGAGATCTCCGTCAGACGCGTCCCCAACCTCGTAGCTCTCTATGTACACGACGGGGTGTCTCTCGAGGAAGGTCCCGCTCATGACTTCCGTCAGGGGCCTGCCATCCATGTCACGGGCCGCCGGCAGACCGGCCAGCGCGAGAACCGTCGGAGTGACGTCGAGAACACTCGCACCCTCTATACTCCCGCCACGCTTGATGCCCGGACCACTGATGAATATGATCCCGTCCTCCCTGTGCATCTCGATACCAACCGCCACATCACCCTCGAAGCCGCGGTAGCCCCTGTGGCCGGCGAACCCGTGGTCGGAGACAAGAAGCACGACCGTATCGTCGTCCACCAGTTCGAGCATCTCGCCGAGAAGTGAATCCGCGAGCGCGTAGTAGCGCTCGACCACTGGAGAGAACGTCTCGACAGCACCCTCGGGCAGCTCTCTCTTCCACGACTCGGGCTCCATGAACCGCCAGAAGAAGTGACTGGTAATGTCGCTGCCCCGGAAGTAGACAGCGCTGAAATCCGCAGGTCTGGTCTCGAAGAAGTGGCGCGCGAGAGTCAGCGATGTCATGTCGGACGCGTAGAACTTCGCCAGGCTGGCGGTCCTGACCTTCTCCTCCTGCTTGGCACGCTCCATCGATGTGGCTATGAACGACTCGATGATGGAGTCGCCGACGTCCTCCTCGTGATAGACGTTGTCTGCGACCTCCGACCAGATGCTCCTGGGGTGGACGCCCTCACTGAACCACTCGTCGGTCTGGTTCGGCGCCCGTGACTCCCGTTTCGCCGACAGGCCGAGTGTCACGTGTGACGAGATGAGATACCCGTTCACGACATCGGCCGGGTACGTCACGAGCCAGCCGATCACGCCCACGGACCGCTCGGCGGCAGACAGGATCTGCCAGACGGCCTTGGCCTTACGCATGTTGCTCGTGGTCGGCGAGTCATCGGCCGAATCGGGGGTGTTGACGACGAAGCCGCTGATACCGTGCTTCTCCTCGGTCTTGCCCGTGGCGATGCAGGTCCAGATCGTGGGCGAGACGAACGGTCTTATCGAGTGGAGGATACCCGATGACCCCTCGCTTCTCATGCGCGCGACGTTCGGCATACGTCCTTCATCGGCGAGCCGGTTGACCCGGGGCCAGTCGAGGCCATCTATCCCGACGATCAGGATCCTGGAGGGAGTCGCCGGGATCCGAACATCGTCAGCCGGACCGGGCCTTCGAACGTAGAGCACAACGGCCGCGGCGACGACGACCAGGGCAACTGCCAGTATCGCGATGGTCCTTCGCACGTGCGCTTTCCTCCAGTGAATCGCGGGCGGGTCACTCACCTCTACCGGGCAATGACCTCCTCGTGCGCTTCTCCGTCAAGCTCTCCAGGAAGCTCCACGCCGGCCGCGGCCATGATGGTCGGAGCGACGTCGACGAGACCACCGTGCCGAGCGGTCGCGCCCGCCTTCACCCTCGGACCCGAGGCGATCCATAGTCCTTCTTCACTGTGCATGTTGGTGCCTATCATGGGCATGCCGGCGGCGTCGAAGGGTATACCCCCGTAGCCGTGATCGGTGATGACAACCACCGTGCCGGCGTCGCCGACGAGCCCGTTCAGCTCGCCGATCAGCTCATCGACGTAGTCGTAGTAGCGCTCCACGGTCTCTCCGAGAGCCTCGATCTGACCCTGGAGCAACCGGCGCTCGCTCTCGTCGACGTCCAGCCTTTCGATGGCCTCCGTCTCCATGTAGTGCCAGAAGCGCTGGCTGACCGCGTCCGTGCCCGCGAGACACACGAAGAGATTGCGCACGTCTCCCTGGGCCGCGAGCACCGTGGCCAGATCCACCATGGACCTATCGGCCGCGCAGGCGGTGGCCAGCACGATGTAGTTCTGGCCAACCAGGGATTCGAGACCCAGTGCCGAGTCGAGATTGACGAACCCGGAGAGATCGCGGCGGGTGAACTCTCTCGCGTCGAGCATCATGGGATCGAGTTGCCCGTGCCGCGCGGGTGGGTAGACGGCATCAGACGGCGCGCCCCCGTGCTCCCGCTCGAGAACGTAGGTCGTGTGCGGGCCCACCATCACGCCGTCGATCTCCTCGACCGGCCACGTCCCCGGCCAGCCGAGAACGCCGCTGCTCTCCCCGGCATCCGCGAGGAAGGTCCAGAGGGCGCCCACGCTGCGCGACTGAGGCCTGAGCGGGGCGTCCACCATCTGGCCCCTGCGCGACAGCCTCTTGCCGCCGACGCCCTGGTTCTCCGGGAGCATCCCGGTCACCAGAGAGGTCCAGACAATTCTCGCGTCCACGCTCCGTCCCAGCGTCTCGTAGCTGCCCGTCGCACCGTCGGCCACGAGCCCGGCCAGGTTCGGCAGTCGTCCCTCGGCCATCAGCTTCTCGACTATCGAGGCCTCGAGACCCTGGATCCCGATCACTACGAGGGACATGTCACCCGCCTCCGGAACAGCGACGGTGGGCGGATTCTCTTCGCCTCCCCTCATCTTGAATCCGGCGATGACGGCCGTGACAACAAGAACAGCGACGACCAACACAACCAGGATCTTGTCGACTCTCATGCGCTCTCCTTCACCAACCTCAGTCGGCGTCTCAGGGCAATGCTACTCGATGTAGCCCAGAGCCCGCAGGCGCTCACGTACTTCATCGTCTATCGGGGATTCGATGGGCTCACGGCCGTCGACGTTGACGGACTCACGCTCCGGCTCGTAGGTGTCGATGGTCCGGACGGGGTGAGACCTCAGGAAGTCCGGATCAATTGCCTCCGTCAGCACGCTTCCGTCCATGTCTTCCGCCACCGGCATTCCGCAAAGGGCGAGGATCGTCGGCGTGATGTCGAGGACGCTTGCGTCCGCCAGTTGCTGTCCTTCGGCGATGTCCTTGCCCCAGAACGCGAGCACGCCCGTGGGGTCATGCATGGCGATTCCCCAGCGGTAGTCGTCGCCGGTGGGCTTCGGCCCGGAGTGCCCGTGGTCGGACGTCAGGACCACCGTGGTGTTCTCGTCGGCCATCTCAATGAAGCCGGCGAGGACGTCGTCCATCTCCTCGTAGTAGCGCGCGATCACGTCCCCGAACATCTCCACCTCCTCATCGGAGATGGGAGGGCCGGACTCGGGCATCATGTCTACCCAGTAGAGGTGGCATACGCCGTCGACCCCCTTGAGGTAGACGGCGTAGAAGTCGACCGGCATCTGGTCCGCCAGGCGAAGCGCCACGGAACGACTGGTCTCGTCGGTCGCGATGCACATCTTGAGCGAATTGAACCTCTTCCGGAGAACCTCATCCTCCGGCACGGCCCCGTTGATGAGCACGGACGCGCGCTCGTCGGTGACCTCGTCCTCTAGAACCCTGAGGTTCTCGATGTCAGCGGCGAGCCCCGGAGGAAAGGTCAGTCGCTCCTCCTTGCCGTCCTGCCGTGGCGCCCATCCGTAGTTGAAGTAGTCCGTCACCAGGTAGCCGTTCACCGGCTCCGCGGGCCAGGTCGCGAGCCAACCCACTATCCCGACGCTCCAACCCTCGCTTCCCAGGATGTCCCAGATGGCCTCGACGCGCCGCACGTTGGAAGTCACCGGCACAGGCTGTCCACCCGCTGACGGCTTCTTCGCGAAACCCATGATGCCGTGCTTCTCCGGAAGTTTCCCGGTGGCGATGCTGGTCCAGATGACAGGCGACTCCAGGACATCGAGAGAACGAAGCTCTCCCCACGTGCCCTCGGACATGACCCTGGCGAAGGTCGGAAGCCTGCCCTCTTCCAGCAATGGACCCATGACGTCCCACTCCATGCCGTCGATGCCGATGACCATGATCTTCCTCTTGACGGGCTCGCCCGATGGCGGCGCGCACGAGGTCGCGACCAGCGCCGTGGCACAGAGAAGGGCAATGGCAAGGGGCCTTCTCATCGTCCGTTCGTCCTCCCCGCGAGCCAGGAAGTCCTGCGCCCGCCGTTGTTACGCGGCGCATCAGCCGCGATTTTACTCGGTGCGCTCGTAGGTCGACACGCGTCCGGTGGGGTGGCTCCGCAGAAAGGCGGGCTCGAAGGCGTCCTCGATGACGACGCCGTCCATGTCGTCACCGACCGGCAGGCCACAGAGCGCCAGGATCGTGGGCGTCACGTCGCGGACGCTCCGCTCCGGGATCCGAACGCCGTCCCTGAACGCGTCCCCCGACATCACGAGAATCCCGATGGGCCCGTGGTCGTTGATCCCGCCTGGCAGCTGCCCGGGCTTCGGCCCCTCGAAACCGTGGTCGGAGCACACGATCACCGTGCCGTCGCCGAACTCGTCGATGAGAGCGCCGAGCATCTCGTCCGCGTACTCGTAGTAGTGAGCGATCGTGGCGCCGAACACGCGGAACGCTGTCTGCGACACCGGGAAACCCACTTCACCTGGATGCGCGGCGTCCCAGAACTTGTGGCTCGCCGTGTCGACGCCCCGAAGGTACACGATGGACACGTCGGTCGGACGGTGCTGCATCAGGTGCCGCGTGACCGACAGGAACGTCCGGTCACCGGCAAGGATGCCCCTCAGGGAGTTCGCGCGGTGCTCGAGTTCGCTGATCCCCCGCATCTCCGCGAACATCTGCTCGACGGGAAGCCTCTGCGCCTCGTCCGCGGTCATGGCCGCATCGAGGTCTATGAACCGGTCCAGGTCTTCCTCAGTGACGTCCTCGCTGGCCACCCGCAAAGGCTCTACCTCATCCCGGAGATCTTCGGGATACGTCAGGTGCTCGGGCAGCGGGCGGTCGGGCCGAGGGGAGTAGCGGAAGTAGTCGGTGACCATGTAACCGTTGACGGCCTCGGCCGGCCAACTGACGAGCCACCCGACGACCGTCACGGTCATGTCGCGCTCGCCGATGATGTCCCAGAAGGTCCGCGCCGTCCGGACGTTGCTGGTCAGAGGGCTCTTGGTATGGGGGTCGAGGAAATCGGTGATGCCGTGCTTCTCGGGGAGCTTCCCGGTGGCTATCGTCGCCCAGATGGTCGGGGATTTCTGCTTGGGCTCGAGCGAGTGCAGATCACACGACACGCCCGACTCTACGAGGGCGGCCAGGTTCGGGAGCTTCCCCTCCTCCATGAGCGGCCCGATGATGTCCCAGTCGGCCGAGTCGATCCCAACCACGAGAATCCGTCCTCCGGCTTCCGGCCCGCCCTCGCCGCAGCCCGCAACGACCCCCGTGATGAGAGCGGTCGTGAGCACGGCCGCGAGCAGTCGAACGTATCTTGGATGCAGATTCACGTGTCGTCCCTACTCGATGTAGCCCAGCGAACGCAGCTCTTCCTTGATCTCGTCATCGAGCGCCGACTCGATGGGTTCTTCGGGCTGCTCGGGCTCGTCGTCGCTCTCGTATGTGTCGATGTATGTGACGGGATAATCGGCCAGATGGCCCTCGTCGATCAGATCGGTCAGCACGAAGCCGTCCATGTCGCGCCCCACGGGCTCGCCGAGGAGCGCGAGGACCGTCGGTGTCAGATCGAGGACGTTGGCGTTCGCGAGCGTGCCGCCCCGCCGGATCCCAGGTCCCATGGCCGCGAGGATCCCCAGCTCCCGGTGCATGGAGATGCCGAGCTGCAGGCCCTCCTTGGTCCGGAGCGGCCCGCGAAAGCCGTGGTCGGAGCACACGATCACGGTGGAGTTCTCGTCGATCGAATCGAGCACGTCTCCGATGAGCGAATCGACCCGCTCGTAGTACCGGGGGATCACGTTCTGAAACGCCTCGTTGATCCTCTCGTCCGTCTTGATGTCCACGGTGTAGGGCCTCATGGGTCCCCAGAACCTGTGACAGCAGCGGTCCAGCCCCAGGAAGTAGACCGCGTAGAAGTCGGGTTGCTCGCGGGACTCCAGGAGGTGCTCCGACATCTCGCGGATACTCTCATCGTTCGCGCAGATACTGCGTACGTTCTGCACTCCGCCCCACGTGATGGCCTCCTCGCCGCCCTTCCAGACGTCACCGGTCATCAGGTCGGCGATGTCGTCCATGGTGGTCACCGCGTGGGACACCCGGAGAGGAGCGAGCTCCTCTTCCAGTTCCGCCGGGTAGGTCAGGTGCGGGATGTTGCTGAAGCCGTCCTCGGGCGCATACACGATGCGGTCGGTCACGCAGTAGCCGTTGACCTCCCGGACAGGCCAGGTCACCAGCCATCCCACGACACCGACCGTGTACCCGTTCTCTCCGAGGATGTCCCATATGCTCCGGGCCCGCCAGCCGGTCGAGTTGAGGAGGGGCTGTTCATCGCTGCCCTCGACGAAGTCGCCGATGCCATGCTTCCGCGGTCCCTTCCCCGTCGCCATCGTGGTCCAGATGGTGGGTGACTTCTGCAGCGGTATGAGAGAGTGCAGCTCGGCGCGGGTACCCTCACTGATGACGCGCGCCAGATTCGGCATCTTCCCCTGCTCGATAAGCGGGTCGGCCAGCGACCAGTCCATGCCGTCTATCCCGATGATCACTATCTTGGTGTCGGGCGCGGAGCCGCAGCCCCCGACGAAGAACGCCGCCAACACCAGGGTGAGCAGGAACGCTGTCGCGCCAGCCCGGAACGCGCCGGTCGTCGTTCTCGGAGGCGCGCCCGTCGTCGTCCGCCGCAGTGCGCTCGCCGCCCCCGTCGCGTATCGATTCGCTGGTGCCAACGCTGTTATTCCTCCCGTTCCTCTCCCTCAAGCACGACCCTGGAGAAGTCGGCAACGCGCATGAAGAGTCGCTTCACTTCCTCGAGAAGGCCCAGCCTGGCCTCCTTGAGCTTCGAATCGTCCACCATGACCATCACGTCATCGAAGAACGAGTCGATCGGCTTTCTCAGTTTCAACAGCTCCCGGACCGCGGAGTCGAAGTCTCCACTGGCCATCGCCGCGTCGACCCCGGCCGCCGCCGTCTCTCTTGTCTCGTTCAGGACCTGCGAGGCCGGTTCGACCAGAGTTCCGGGATCGAACTTGCCCGGCGCCTGCCCCTTGAGGATGTTCATCGCGCGCCTGGCGCCTACGACCAGACCCTCGAAGTCGTCCTCCGCCCTGAAGTGCGTGAGCGCCGTCAGCCGTGGCCTGACACCCACGAGCGAGTCGAACGACGATTCCATTACCGCATCGACGAGGTCGTATGCGTGCCCCGCGTCGATGAAGAGTGCCCTCGCCCTGAGTCTCATGAACGAGAGCACGCTCTCGACCAACTCGTCGAGGGCGCGACCTTCCACACCGTAGCCGGCTCCGGCCTTCCGGATCAGCTCCCCGAGCGAGAGCGGCAGTGCACCCTCGTCTACTATTCTGACGAATCCGATGGCCTGACGTCGCAGAGCATATGGATCCTGAGAGCCAGTCGGTATCAAACCAACCGAAAAACACCCGACTATCGAGTCGATCTTGTCTGCGATACTCAAGATGGTCCCGGCCGGCGTCCTTGGCAAGGCGTCCCCGGCGAACCTGGGCAGGTAGTGCTCGTAGATGGCGGTGGCGACTTCAGGGGGCTCGCTGGACTCCAGGGCGTACTCCCGACCCATGATGCCCTGGAGCTCCGTGAACTCCTTCCCGTCCCTGACCATCTCGGTCACGAGGTCGGCCTTCGCCAACCGGGCGGCGCGGACCGCCGTGCTGAGCGCGTCTGGTGCTACGGCCTCGGCGACGTGCGCCGCGAGTGCCTCGAGTCGCTCGGTCTTCTCGTAGAGCGATCCGACCCCCTCGAGCCACACCACATCCTTGAGCCTCTCGACCTTGCTCTCGAGCGAGCTTCCGGTGTCCTCGTGCCAGTAGAATTCGGCGTCGTCCAGCCTCGACTCAAGCACGCGCTCGTTGCCTCCACGGATGATGTCGTGATGGTCCCGGGGAGCGTTGACCACGCACAGGAAGTGCGGCAGGAGCGTCCCGTCCTCGGACTCGACCGCGAAGTACCTCTGGTGGCCCTTCATCGCCGCCACGACCACGTCCCTCGGGAGCTTCAGGAAGCGCTCGTCGAAGCCACCGGCGCACGCGGTCGGGTACTCGGTGAGGAACGTCACCTCATCCAGCAGCTCGGGGTCCTCCACCAGCCTGCCTCCACACTCGCCGGCGACACGCAGAGCCTCGTTCGCGATCGTGTCTCTTCGCTTCTCGTGATCGGCGATGACGTAGTTGTCCAGCAGTAGCTTCTCGTACGCGTCCGCGCTCTCGACCTTGTGCGGTCCCGGCGACCAGACGCGCAGACCCCACGTGACATCACCGGCCCGAACACCCGCGTAGGTGAGATCGAGAACCTCGTTGCCGAGCATCGCCACGATCCACCGAATCGGTCGCGCGAAGCGCCGGTCCGGGCCCCACTTCATCGTCTTCGGGAAGCTCAGAGCGTCGGCGGCGGCCGTCAGGATCCGCGGCAGCACGTCGGCCGCGGGTCCTCCGTCGTCGGTGACCTCAACCTGGATGTAGTCATCCACGACCGCAAGCGCGGCCACGTCAACGCCCTGTGATCTCGCGAACCCTGTCGCCGCCTTTGTGGGAGTGCCGTCATCTCCGAAGGCGATACGAGCGGGAGGACCGGTGACGGTGCGGGTCTCACTGGTCTGGGCGTCCGCGACCCCCTTGACGATGACCGTCATCCGACGCGGGGTCGCAAGCGTGCGCGTGGACGAGAAAGAGAGCCGCGCGGCTGTGAGTTCGTGCCCGAGCGACTCGGCGAGCTGCGTGAGCGCTGGAAGTATGTAGGACGCGGGGATCTCCTCCACCCCTATCTCGAAGAGAAGGTCTCGTGCCATCAGCGACCACCTCCCTTCGCAGCGTCGGGATCGCCGGTCTCACGGGGAGAGCCCCCGCCCTCGGAGCGTTCCCCTCCAGGAAGAAGTGGGTGCCCAAGCTCCTCGCGCTGCGCCGTGTAGAGGAGCGCGGCCTTTCTCGCAAGCCTTCTGACACGCGTTATGTATCCGGTTCGCTCCGTGACGCTGATGACGCCGCGGGCGTCCAGCACGTTGAACGCGTGCGAGCACTTGAGCACGTAGTCGTACCCCGGCGCGAGGATGCCAAGATCGAGCAGGCGCGCTGCCTCGGACTCGCACCTGTCGAAGAGCTCCCTGTGCAGCGGGATATCGGCCTCGTCGAAGTTGAACCTGGAGAACTCGACCTCGAATCCCTTCTGAAGCTCACCGAAACTCAGCCCGGGCGCCCACTCCAGCTCGAAGAAGCTGTCGACTCCCTGCACGAACGTCGCGAGCCTGCCGAGCCCGTAGGTGATCTCGGACGACGTCACGGGAAGCTCCATGCCACCCGCCTGCTGGAAGTAGGTGAACTGTGTTATCTCCATCCCGTCAATCCAGACTTCCCATCCCAACCCTGCTGCCCCGAGCGTCGGGGACTCCCAATCGTCCTCCACGAGACGGACATCGTGCTTCTTGAGGTCGATACCGAGCGCCTCGAGGCTCTTGAAGTAGACGTCGAGGACGTCCGCGGGCGCCGGCTTCAACAGGACCTGGTACTGCAGGAACTGCTGCATGCGTATCGGATTCTCGCCGTAACGCCCGTCCTTCGGCCGCCGCGAGGGCTCGACGTAGGCAGCCTTCCACGGCTCCGGGCCGAGGCATCTCAAGAACGTGGCTGGATTGAAGGTGCCGGCCCCGACCTCCGAGTTGTAGGGCTGCAGTACCACGCATCCGTACTCGGCCCAGAAATCCTGAAGTCCGAGGATGATGTCCTGAAAGAGATATCGCTTCCTGTCATCCTTCATTTTCTTGCTCCGATTCGACTTGCTCCGATTCGACGGGATGTCGCCCTGTTCTTCTAATCTGTGCGAGGAAGTCGAGAGACTTCAGCTTGAGCTCCCGCCCCGCGTGCTCTTCCAGAAAACCCATCAGCGTCTCGCTTATCTCGTCGCGAACGACCGCGGGGATGTCGGCATCCGGGACCGCACTCCCGGGTTCGGACGGAATCTCACCGGCCGGTGTGGACATCGAAGCCAGCAGCCTCGCGGCGGAGTCGGAGAGCGGTCGCGCCCCCGGCTCTTCCGCCAGGCAGTCGCCGCAGACGATGCCGCCCCGCCCGGCCGCGAAGGACACGCCTCCCTCCGGCGCACCAGCACAGACGGCACAGCGCGCCAGCTCCGGCGCGTAACCGAGCGCGGACGCGAGCGACAGCTCGAAGCGCCAGAGCACGGCGTCGAGCGAGGACGGGGGCGCTCCAGCGGCCCTGTCCAGCGCGCTCTCAAGCAGATCGAAGAGCCCGGGGTCCGGTTCCCGCTCGGATACCAGGGCGTCGGTCAGCTCGAGAGCGGCTCCGGCGTAGGCCATGCGGACCATGTCTCGACGCAGCTCGGGCCACTGGCGTTCGACGTCGGCCTGCGACACGAGCAGCAGATCCCGCTCCTGCCGCAAGTAGAAAACCACCCCGGAGACCTGCATCGGTTCCAGGGCAGCCCCAAGTCGTCCGCCTCCCTTGCGCGCACCCTTCGCGACAAGTCGTACCTTGCCGTAGTCGCGAGTATAACACACGACGACCTTGCTCGTCTCACCCAGCCTGTAGCTCTTGAGCGAGATCGCTCTCGATTTGACGAGCGGCATCGCCCGCTGTCCTCCTGTGCTGATCCCCGGCCCATGCATCCTAGCTCAGCATGTCGAGGAACAGCGTCGCCAGTCCGAGGTAGATGAGGATACCGATGACGTCGTTCAACGTCGTGACGAACGGGCCCTGTGCCACTGCCGGGTCGACCCCCAGCCGCCGCAGCGTGAACGGCATGATCGTCCCGAGGGTTGCGGCGACGAGTATCACCGTGCCCAGCGCGCCGCCGACGATGACGGCGAGTCTCCAGTCCTTGAGCCACAGGCCGACGATCAGGAAGACCGCGACGCCCAGCAAGACGGCGTTCGTGATGGCGATCCTCCACTCGCGCCGCAGCCGCGACCCCACGCTACTCTCGAACCCCCCGTCGGCGTGCATTCCGCGCACGATGATGGTCGAGGTCTGAAGCCCGACGTTGCCACCCATCGCGGTGATAACAGGGATGAAGAACGCGAGCGCGAGGACCTTCTCGATCGAGAAGCTGTAGAGACTCATGACCGAGGCCGAGGCCAATCCGCCGAGCGCGCCGATCACGAGCCACGGAAGACGTATCCACGAGACCCTGAGCGTGGAGTCCTCGTGGATCTCCTCGTCTCTGGTTCCCGCCATGAGGGTGATGTCCTCTTCCGCCTCGTCGTGGATGACGTCCATGATGTCATCGACCGTGATGCGGCCCACGAGCACGCCCGAGCTGTCAATAACGGGGATCGCCAGCAGGTCGTACTTCATGAAGACCTTCGCGACATCCTCCTGGTCCATCTCGGCGGAAACAGCTACGACGTCGGCCTCCATGATCTCGGCCACGCGCGTTCCCTTGCGGGCTATCAGCAGCGTTCCGAGAGGGAGGACGCCACCCAGCTTTCCTTTCCTGTCGGTAATGTAGACGTTGTGAATCTCCTCGACCTCGTCCGCGGCGGCCCGAATCAGCGAGATGGCGTCATCGACCGACGCGTCGCTGTTGACGTAGACGAGCTCGGACGCCATGATGCCGCCCGCCGACTCATCGGTGTACTGAAGCAGGTCCTCCACCGCCTTGCGGTCGTCCGAGTCGAGCTGTGAGAGGACGTGTGCCTTCTTGTCATCGTCCAGAAGCCCCACGACGTCTGCCGCGTCGTCCGACTCGAGCTCGCTCGTTATCTCGGCGATCTCCGGGGGTTCGAGAACGTCGAGGATCTCCTCGACAGTGTGCTCGTCGAGGTTGATGACCACGTCAGCGGCCACGTCGGTGTCGAGCTCGGCCAGGATCTTTGTCAGGATCTCGCCGTCGATGCCCGCGCGGGCGAGCGCATCGGCCACATCGGCCGGGTGAAGCCCGGACAGCGCCGCCGCGATCGACTCGGGAGAGTTCAGGGGATCGATGGCAATTCTGTGGTCGTCGTGTTCCACGGGTCTGGAATCCTTGCTTCTCTTCGTCGGGCGCGCGGGGCGCGCCTGTGCGCGATACGGCCGCCGGTGACGCTGTGCCGCCGCGCTAGCTGTCGCCGTTCTTGGGCAGCGCTCCCGCCGAGATCACCAGTCTGAGGCCCTCGTCGACCGACAGGTTCATGGGAATGACTTCGTCCGCAGGCACGACGAGAAGAAAACCGGAAGTCGGGTTGGGCGTCGTAGGAAGGAACACCGTGACGAAGCCCTTGCCGAGTGAACCCTCGACCGGTGTCGGCGACTCCGACGTGACAAAGGCAACGCTGTAGGTACCCTTCTGGGGGTAGCTGACAAGCACTACTTTTCTGAAACTCTGGCCCCGCTCCTCGAGGATCGTGGAGAAGAGCTGTTTGGTCGTCCTGTAGATCCAGCCCATGAGCGGGACACGAGCCACGAGCCGCTCTCCAACCCGTATCACCCGCTTGCCCAGGAAATTGCTCGCGACGGCGCCGATGCCCAGAATGAGCGCGATCAGCGCCACGAGACCAACACCGGGCAGCGGCCTGCCGATATACGTCTCGACGAACCGCCCGAGAATGTCATCGAGCGCGAAGAAGAACCTCCACAGCACGGACACCGTAACGACGACCGGCAGAAGCACGATGAGTCCGGTGAAGAAGTAGCGCCTGAGCACCCTCCCTGCGCTAGCGCGCGGAGCAGGAGCGGGGTCCGGCGTGACTTCTATCGTCTCGGAGCTGTCGGTGCTCATTTTGGTTTCGTCCATCTGTTCCTCACACGTATCTTCCCGACCCTGGTCGGGGTTGCGGAGATGACCCGGAACTCCAGGCCGCCCACAACGGCCTCGTCTCCCTGCTCCGGTATCTTTCCCAGCGCCTTGATGACGAGCCCCGCGGCCGTGTTGTAATCGCCCTCAGGCAGGTCGATGCCGAGCGCGTCTTCGAGCGCGTCGATCTCCGTCCTGCCGTCCACCATGAAGAGGTCGTCGTCGATCTTCCGAATGAGTGACTGACGCACGTCGTACTCGTCCTCGATCTCCCCCACCAGCTCCTCAAGCAGGTCCTCGAGCGTGACGATGCCGGCGAGGCTCCCGTGCTCGTCCGCGATCGCGGCCATGTGCTGTCGCCTGGCCTGGAGTTCCCGGAACAGCTCGTCGCACGTCTTGGTCTCGGGCATGTAGGGCACGGCGCGCACCAGATCCGCGAGCCCCGCGTCCCTCGGCATGCCGAGGAGGTCTCGCGAGTGCACCATGCCCTCGATGTGGTCTCGGTCCTGGGACAGAACCGGGAGTCGCGAGTAGCCGTGGGCGCGTACCAGCTCGACGGCCTCCCCCACGGTCGAGTCCGGTGAGACCCCGACGATGTCGGTCCTCGGGACCATCACCTCTCCGATCATAGTCAGGCCGAACTCGAAGATCCCGGATATGAGCCTGGTCTCCTGCTCGTCGACGGCGCCGGCGAGTTCCCCCTCGCTCGTGAGCAGCAGACGAAGCTGGTCCTTGGTCAGGCGGTTACGCCATTTCTGCGCCCTGACGCCGAACGGCCTGAGCAGGGCGCCGGCCACCCCCGTTGTCGTGAGGATGATGGGTGAGAGCAGGTAGTAGAACAGGCGCAACGGGTGGACGATCTTGAGGATGATCGCGTCGCTGTGCCGCCTCCCGATGACCTTGGGGATCACCTCACAGAAGACGAGAAGCGCCGGCGTGACGATGAGCGTCGAGACCAGCCCGACCAGTCCGCCCGGCCAGTTCGGGAAGGCGCCGATGAGCTTCCACGAGACGAGGGAGGACGTCATGACGACCGCGATGTTGGTCCCGACGAGAGTCGTTCCCAGCATCCGATGGGGGTCGGCGACAAAGCGCTCGAGCACCTTCGCGCTCCCGCGCCCCTTCTCGAGCCAGTGGTCCAGCCTGATCCAGTTGATGGAGACCAGCGCGGTCTCGGCCCCCGAGAAGAAGGCGGACATGATGAATCCGAAAGCTA
>DAOWER010000014.1 GCA_030638405.1 Candidatus Eiseniibacteriota bacterium
AGCTTCTTCACCTCGGACGTCGCGTGGAGGATGTCCCTCATGAAGTGGCCGTTGCCGATGAATCCGGCGATGTCGTTCGCCAGGAAGACCTTCTTGCGGAGCCGCTTGGCCAGCTCAACACCCACCTCGACCAGCTCCGGCTTGACGCCCTTGGGAGAGATAAGCTCCAGGAGCTTCTGCACCGCCGGCGGATTGTAGAAGTGGTAGCCGATGATGCGGCCGTTCAAGGGGACGCCCTTGTCGATGACGCCGATGGGAATCGATGATGTGTTCGTCAGGTAGTAGGCATCGGGGCACAGCGCGTCGATCTTCTTGAGCACGTCGAGCTTGATGCTTTTGTCCTCGATGATGGCCTCGAAAATGAGCTTCGAGCCCTTGATCGCCTCGAGGGACGTCGTCGGCCGGCAGAACGACAGCGCCTCCTCGACGAAGGCGTTGATGATCTCTCCGTTCTCCACGAGATCCGCGCGGTCGGCGTAGGAGGCCCGGAGAGCGATCGTGCTCTTCTCCCCCAGTTTCGTCAGCTGCGCCCGGAGGTACGACATGAGACCCGTCAGTGCTCTCTGGTCGACGTCCACGAGCGTGAGCACGTAGCACTTGTCGCGCCCCGACGCTATCTTCAGTCTGGCCATTTCCTGGGCGAGAAGAAGAGCGATGCCGCTCCCCATCTTGCCCGCCGCGCCAAGCACGGCCACGTTCTCTAGTCTGGCATCAAGATCCATGTATATTCCCCTTCCGTTCGGCCACAATTGCCGTGTCGTCTGCTGTTGCCGGCTTCGGTGCGCGTTGTGCGCCGCCGTAGTCTCGCGTGCCGCGATTGCCTGGAGCTACGCCTCGTCGTTACCGTGCCCTGGCCTCCTGGTTCTCCTTCGCCTCCGCTGCCGGTCCGTGCTCGATCGAATCGGAGGGGTCGAAGCAGTGGCGGCACCGCGCCTCGTAGACCTCCGAGGCGCCCACCACCACCCGCTCCGTGGACATAGTCATGCGCTGCGTCCTGTTGGCCGGCTTCCCGCACTGCATGCACACCGCGAGCGTCTTCGTTATGTACTCAGCGACCGCCAGAAGCGTGGGCATGGGTTCGAACGGGCGTCCCAGGTAGTCCTGGTCCAGCCCCGCACAGATCACCCGCACCCCGCGATTCGCGAGGCTCTCGCACACCTCGGGCAGCTTCGGGCCAAGGAACTGGCCCTCGTCGATGCCCACAACCTGGACGTCCGGGCCGACGTAGCCCGGGATCTCAGACGCGTCCTCGATGCGGATAGATTCGATGCGCCTGTCGTCGTGCGTGACGATGTCCTCGTCGTCGTATCGGTCGTCGATCCTCGGCTTGAACGCGATGACGTTCTGCTTCGCGATCTTCGCTCGCCTCAGGCGACGGATGAGCTCCTCGCTCTTGCCTGAGAACATGCTGCCGCAGATGACCTCGAGCCAGCCCGTGTCGTCTCGTCTTCCGTCAGTCATCGTAAACCCCTCGATCCTCGGTGTGTCTCAGCGTGATGTCCCCGAACCAGATCTCGCGGTCGGCGCCCGATGCGTCCCGGATGATGAGCGCGCCCGACTCAGCGAGGTCTGTCACAATCCCGGTCACGCGCGGCCCCAGCTCCGTGTTTGCTGCGCCCGGCGCAACCGTCACCTCTCGCCCGAGCGTGCTGGAGAGCTCGCGCCAACGCTCCCGGAACCCGCCGATCCCCCCGCGTTCGTACCGCTCGAAGCACCCCTCCAGCGCCAGCAGCGTCACCCTCAGCACCTCGAGCCGCGCGACGGGCCGACCCAGCGCCAGTCGCAGCGACGTCGCGGCGCCGGCCAGCTCAGCCGGGAGATCGTTCTCGTCCAGGCCGACGTTCAGGCCGACGCCCAGCACCGCGCTCTCAACCCTCTCCCCCGCGGTCTGGATCGACTCTACGAGGAATCCTGCCAGCTTCCGGTCCCCAATGAGCAGATCGTTCGGCCACTTGACGCGGACATCGATGCCGGTGAGTTCCCGCAGAGCGTCCGCGACCGAGATCGCAGCCGCGATGCTGAGCGGCGCGAGCCTCTCGGCGGGGAGGTCACACTCCAGCAGGACGGACATCCACACGCCCAGGCCTTCCGGCGAGTACCACGTGCGCCCGGAACGACCCCTGCCCCCGGTCTGCTCCTCGGCCAGCACCACCGTGCCGGCCACAGCACCCTCTCGCGCCAGCGCCTTGAGCTCGGTGCTCGTAGAGCCCACCGACCGCGAGTAGTGAACCACTCGCCCGACGTAGGTCGTCGTGAGACCGAGGTCGCGCGGGCCGTCCAGCACGGTCCCGGGCTCGACGCCGAGGCTGCCGGGATCTCCCTCGGCCGGCCTCCCCGCATCACCGCCGCGGCGGGCGCCCTCGCTGCCTTCTCCGGGCGGCGTCGTCACCTGCTCCGCACCTGTCCGGACAGGCCGCCCACGTTGCGGATTCGTTCCTCCGCGAGGACGTTCGCCGCCTCCGCAGTGCTGATTCCGCGATCGTGCGCGACCCAGAACACCTTCTTGAGCATCAGGTAGATGTTCTCGGCGCGCCGCATCGCGCGCTCCATCGAGAACCCGGCGATCTCCTCGGTGACCGCGATCAGGGCGCCCGAGTTGAACACGAAGTCCGGGGCATAGAGGATATCCCTCTCGGCCAGAAGCGCCACATGCTCGGGTTCGGCGAGCTGGTTGTTCGCCAGACCCGCCACCACGCGACAGGACAGCCGCGGGATGGTCTCCGGGTTGAGCACCTCTCCCACGGCGCAGGGGCTCCAGATGTCACACTGCACGTCGTAGATGTCACCCGGCTTCACGATGGCGATACCCAACTCATCGTGGGAGCGCTGAGCGACCCTGGAGTCGAGGTCGCAGGCAACGACCTTCGCGCCGGAGGCAACGAGCGCCTTCGCGAACCCCGAGCCCGCCCTGCCAAGACCCTGCACCGCCACCGTGAGTCCGGACATTCCCGGCTCCGCGCCCACTTCCTCGAGGCACGCCATGAGGCCCGCAATGGCGCCGTGCGCCGTGATCGGCGACGGGTCCCCGCATCCGCCGTACGCGGTGTGAAGTCCCACGACGTGATCCGTCTCGACGCGGATGCGCTGCATGTCCTCGACGTTGGTACCTAAACCCTGCGACGTGATGTAGCGGCCGTTCAGGCTCGCTATGTGTCTCCCGAGCGCCCGGAACAGTATCTCGCTCTTGTCCTTCTCCGGGTCGCCCATGATGACGGCCGAACCGCCGCCGAAGTTGAGGCCCGCCGCCGCGGCTTTGTAGGTCATCGAGAACGACAGTCGGAGCGCGTCCTCGAGGGCGTCCTCTTCGTTCTCGTAGACGCGCATGGTCGTCCCGCCGATGGCGGGGCCCAGAACCGTGCTGTGAATCGCGACGATCGCGCGGAGACCCGCGACCTCGTCGAACGCGAAGCTCACCTGCTCGTGCTCGGCCTGCTCCAGAGCTTTGAAGACTTCCATCTGGAACCTCCGCCCGCGGGCGTCCGGACCGGACCGACCGCGCGCCGCCTACCGCCTCGTTCCGCTGCTTCTTGACCCAGCTACTCCGGCTGCTTCTTGACCCAGTTCGCGGGACGTTTCTCGAAGAACGCGGTGATGCCCTCTTCCGCCTCGCCGCTGGCGAAGCAGAGCCCGAACGCGTCGGACTCGTGTGTGCCCCCGGCGTCCACGTCCGTGCTCGTGCCCTTGTTGACGCACGCCTTCGCCAGTCCGACCGCCGCAGGGCCATTCTTTGCTATGCGCGTCGCCATTTCTTTCGCGGCGTCCAGCAGCTCGTCGGGCTCCACCACTCTGTTGACGAGACCCCACGAGAGGGCAGTCTCCGCGTCGATCAAGTTGCCGGTCAGGAGCATCTCCTTGGCCCGGCCGAATCCCACGAGCCTCGGAAGCCGCTGGGTGCCGGCGAACCCGGGCACGAGGCCGAGCGTGACCTCGGGCTGCCCCATCTTCGCTCTCGTCGAAGCGATCCGGACATCGCAGGCCATCGCGAGCTCGAGCCCGCCGCCGAGCGCGAACCCGTTGACCGCGGCGATCACGGGCTTCGCCAGGTTCTCTACGATCGAGAACGTCCGCTGGCCGAGCTGCGAGACGTCCCGCGCCTCCATGCCGCTCTTGGCCTTGAGCTCCGAGATGTCCGCGCCCGCGACGAACGCCTTTCCAGCACCTGTGACGATGACCACCCTGACGTCCGCGTCGCCGCCCAGCTCGAGCATCGCGTGGCCGATCTCGGTCATGGTCTCAACGTTGATGGCGTTCATAGCATCCGGACGATTGATGGTGACGACAGCAATCTGACCGTCCTTCTCGACCATGAGGTTCTTGAGGGTCATTTTTCCTCCGTTTCGGTGCGCGACGCCGACCCGCCTTCGACCGTCTGGGGGTAGGTCTTCGCCGTCTCTTCTTCCCTGAGAACTCTCAGGCACCCGAGTGCGAGCGCTTTGAGCTCGTCTTCGCCCGGTACGACGACCACACCACCCAGGAAGGCGATCTTCGTCCGGAGTTTCTCGATGACGTACTCGTTGTTGGCCAGACCCCCGGTGAGCACTACCGCGTCCAGCTCTCCGTCCAGGGCCGCGGCCATGGCCCCTATCTCCTTCGCGATCTGATGGACCATCGCCGCGATGACGCGCGCGGCTTCCTCATCGCCGGACTTGATGCGGGCGACTACGACCTCGGCGTCCGTCGTGCCCAGATAGGCGACCAATCCGCCGCCACCGACGAGCTTATCCTCGATCTCGTCCCGGGTGTAGTCGCCCGAGAAGCACATGTTCACAAGGTCGACCGTCTGCACCGCTCCGGCCCTCTCCGGGGTGAACGGTCCCGCCGAGAACCCGTTCGAGACATCGACCATCCGTCCCTTCTTGAGGGCGCAGACGCTGATCCCGCCGCCCAGATGAGCGATCACGAGGTTGATATCGCGATGGTCACGACCCAGCTTCTCCGCGACGATCCTCGCCGTCGCCTTGACGTTGAGCGCGTGAACGAGGCTGGTCCTGGGGATCTCCGGCAGGCCGGAGTAGCGCGCGATGGAGTCCAGCTCGTCGACGCACGGCGGGTCGACGATGAAGGCGGGGATGCCTAGGTCCCACGCGATGCCGTATGCGAGCACCGCGCCCAGGTTGGACGCGTGCTCACCCCTCTCGGCCGCTCTCGCGTCGTCTATCATCCGCTGGTTGACGGCGTACGTGCCGCCGACGGTCGGCGCGAAGATACCGCCCCGTCCGACGACCGCCGCGAGCGTGTTCAGCGCGATGCCCCTGTCGTCCAGGAACTCGAGGATCATCGCCTTCCGGTACTCGTACTGGTCCCATACACGTTCGAACCGCGACAGATCGAGCGGCGTGTGACTGATCTTGTCCTCGAACGCGCACTCCGCGCCGTCGAAGACCGCCAGCTTCGTGGACGTGGATCCCGGATTCAGCACCAGGATCCGCTCACTCGCGGCGCCCTCTGTCTTCTTGGCCACCATTGCCACCTCTTTCGCGCGCGTGCGCGCAGGCCAGTCTCCGCGCGCGGATCCACGCGCACGGTTCGCGCGCACGGCCTCCGCTGCGGCCGGGAAGCTAGAAGCCTCTCTCCTTGTACACCTCACGCTGGACGAGGTACTTCATAATCTCGGCCGTCCCGCCGCCGATAGTCATTAGCCGCGCGTCACGGAAGAGCTGCTCTGTCTTGCAGTCCTTCGTGTAACCGATACCGCCCGTTACCTGCAGGGCCTCGGTCGCTATCTCCTGAGCGGACACGCAGGCGAAGAGCTTCGCCGCAGCGCCCTGCCGCGTCGCCGAAATGCCCATGTCGATGCGCCGTGCGGCCTGAAGTGTCATCAGCCGCGCCGCGTCCAGCTTGACCGCCATGTCCGCGATCTTGAAGCTGACGCCCTCGAACGCTCTGATCTCCCTCCCGAACTGCTCGCGCTCCGTCGAGTACTGGATGGCGTACTCGAAGGCCGCCCGGGCGTAGCCCACGGCGCCGGCGGCGAGCGAGGTGCGCTCGGTGTCCAGCTCGTCCATGAGGATGGTGAAACCCTTGTTCTCCTCGCCGAGCACGCTGGACGCGGGCACGCGCGCGTTGTCTATCTTGAGATGAGAGACCTTGAGCCCACGGAGGCCCATCAGGTCGTAGTCCTTGACCACGCTGAACGCGGGATTGTCGGTCTCGAAGATGAAGGCGCTCATGCCCTTCCGCGCCTTGACCGAAGGATCCGTCACGGCGAACAGGAGCATGTAGTCGGCGAGGCTTCCGTTCGTGATGAAACGCTTCTCGCCGTTGATGACAAACTCGTCGCCGTCGCGGACGGCGGTGGTCTTCATCCC
>DAOWER010000202.1 GCA_030638405.1 Candidatus Eiseniibacteriota bacterium
ATGGGCGGGGTGGAGAGCCCCACCTTGCCGGCGTCCCACCATGCACCACGGCGCGCCGCGAGGATCATCTTGTGGCTGCCCCAGTGGCGCAGGTCCGGCGAGTAGGAGATCCAGATGTGCGCACCACTGGGGCCGACCGGCCGGTGGATCAGCGCCCAGCAGTCGCCGATACGGTGAGGGAAGAGCGCGGCGTCCTTGTCCTCCGGGGGAACAATCATGCCGAAGTGCTCGAACTCGCGGAAGTCCGTGGTCATCGCCAGCGACACGCCGGGACCGCTCTCCGCGTAGGATGTGTAGAGCACCGCGTAGCGGCCCAGTTCCGGCACGTAGGTGATGCGGGGGTCCTCGATGCCCCAGAACTCCTCGGGGCGCTTCTCCGGGTCGGGGGCCAGGGTCGGCTCCGGGTCGATGAGCCAGCCGTCGATGCCGTTGGCCGAGCGCGCCGCGCAAAGGTGCGAGTGCCCGCGGTGATCCTCCACGCGGCAGAGCAACAGGGTAGTCCCGTCCGGCAGAAGCACCGCGCCGGGGTTGAAGACGGTGTTCACGGAGTAGGGCCAGTCCCGGGCCGTGAGTATGGGATTGCGCTCGTTGCGGACCAACAGGGCGGCGTTCGCGTCAGCGCTCATGAAGCCTCCGTCTTCTGGATGATGTTCTCGGCCATGCGCATCTCGACAAGCGAGAGCAGGAAGGCCAGTGTCGACTCTGCCCCCTGGTTCTGGTTGACCCGATCAGCGTGCAGGCCGTCGCGGCAGCCGCCGAGGCGGGCGTCGTACAAGGGCTGCCCGATGTCGTTGCTGCCCAGGAACCAGTCAAAGGCCACCTGGGCCTCCTTCCGCCAGCGCGCGTCGCCAGTCAGCCGGTGCGCCTCCAGGCAGGCAGAAACCACGGTGTAGGCCTCCAGTGGTTGCTGGTCGAACCGGGCGCGGGATCCGCCGCAGTGGTAGAAGCCGTTTGAACCCACCGGCACGAAGTGCCCGCCACTCGGCCGCTGCAGTCGGACCAGCCAGTCGAGAGACTCGAGCCCCACATCGGTCATCTCCGGCCGGTCTCTCATCCAGCGGCCGCAGAGCAGCAGGGCGTGTGGCAGCGTGGCGTTGTCGTAGCTGACCACCTCCTCGAACCAGGACCACTCCGGGGGACCGGCCCGACGGTAGATGTCCAGCAACCGGTCGGCGAGCGTTTCGCGGGCCAGTTGGACGCTGCGATCTCCGGAGAATCTCCGCAGGTACTCGTGAATGGCCAGCAGAGAGAAGGCCCATGCGCGGGGGGAGGTCGCGTCCACGGCCGTGCGCAACGCGCGTTCAAAGAGATTTCCTGCCGGCCCGCGCAGGCCCTCGTTCGTGGAGCGACCCAGCACGGTTCCCAGCGCCCACAGCGCCCGAGCGTGGCCGTCCTCGGAAAGTTCCCCGTCGCTCCACGTGCGCTCGTAGGACAGGAGATTGCGGAAGCAGCAGGAGACGGGGTCGAAGGCGTACCACAAAAAGGCCAGGTAGCGGGAGGCCAAGTCTCTGGCAACGGAGGAGATTTCGTCCTCGACCTCCTCGAGGAGCACGGCGAGGATCAGCGCTCGGGCGTTGTCGTCGGTGGTGTAGCCCTTGCTGAAATCGGGCACGGCGAAGACCGCGTGCTGGAGAATGCCGGTGTCATCGGTCAAACGACGGAGATGGTCGAGCTTCATGCGCGGCAGTTCGCGCGGCCGCTTGTTCATGGTCACGAAGATCCCATCCGGGTCAGACGGGCGTTCGTGCCGGGCCAGGGCCTGCTCGAAGCTCCGTGCGTAGAGCTTAGCGACCTCCGGCCAGATCATCTCACGGCCGCGCAGGTAGGCCCGTTTGCGCATGGCGTGGCGGGCGGGCTCATCGTCGAGCAGTTCCACCACCCTATCGGCGATGGCCGCCGGATCGTTGAAGGGCACCAGAACACCGCAGCCGTCATCCAGCAGCTCCTGGGCGTACCAGTAGGGCGTGGAGATCGTCGCCTTGCCGGTGCCCACGGCGTAGGCCAAGGTGCCCGATGTGATCTGGGCCTCGTTGATGTAGGGGGTGACGTAGATGTCGGCGGCCCCCAGGAACTCGACCAGTTCCTGGTAGCTCACGAAGCGATTGTGGAATACTACGCTCGACCCCACGCCGCGATCGTAGGCCAGCCGCTCGATCTCGAGCCTGTAGGACTCACCCTCGTTGCGGAGCACGTGCGGGTGGGTAGCACCAACCACGAGGTAGACAACGTTGGGGTTCTTGGCCAGGACGGTCGGCAGCGCCTCGATCACGTTGGCGATGCCCTTGCTGGGCGAGAGCAGGCCGAAGGTCAGCATCACCATCTTGCCCTCAACCTCGAACTTGTCTTTGTAGAAGTTGGGGTCAACGAAGGGCACGTCGGGAATGCCGTGGGGGATGAAGTCGATCTTCTCGGATGGGACGCTGTAGATCTCGCGCAAGTACCGCTCGCCGCGGCGACTCATCACTACCAGCCGGTCGGAAAGCGAGGCAAGCTCGTCCATCACTTTGCGCTGGGCCGGGTCGGGACTGTTGAGAATCGTGTGGAGGGTGGTGACTACCGGCATACGCAGGTCTCGTACCATCGCCAGGACATGGCTGCCGGCCGGACCGCCGAAGAGGCCGAACTCGTGCTGCAGGTTGACCACCTCCACGCCGCTCAGGTTCAGGAAGTCTGCCGCGCGCCGGTAGGCCGCAACCTCCTTCTCCGCGACCTCGAAGTGCACCCGCGGCCCGTAGGCGTAGCCCGGCTCCGCGTCGGTCACGGCTACCTGGAAGAACTCGGCCGCCTGGTCCAGCACCCCCAGCGCGTCGCAAAGGTCTGCCGTGTAGGTGGCGATGCCGCACTTGCGGGGCAGACTGCTGCCCACGAACGCGACGCGACGTGGCCGTTGCTTCATGGCTAGTGCCATCGATTCTTGACCTCCGTGGAACCGCCTGCGTCGGCAGCAGCGGCCGATCGATGTTGCATGCGAACGCCGTAGTGTCCCTTGCCGACGCACAGCGCCCCTCCTGCGAGGGGCGTCACGCGCCGCGGAACGTCGGCTGTATGCGCTGTTCGAGGCGATGATACTGCCAATGTGGGCGACCGGCAAGCGCTCCGTGAATCTCCACTGATTCATGACAACTGACCTCACCGCGACGAACGCGTCGGTAAGGCGCAGAACAAGACCGCCGCCCCTCTCGGGACGGCCGTATGTTCTCTGGTGCGCCCGACGGGATCGCTCGCTCGCCGACCGCGAGCACTGCTGGACGCGGCAGAACTGGCAGGGAGCCACGGCCTCGACACTAGATCGGCGCGAGGAACCGCTCGCATGTCCTGACGTCGTAGCTGCTCCCAATGAACAGCGGGGTACGCTCGTGCAATGTTGCGGGGACGATCGCCATGATGCGCCGGCGGCCGTCACTCGCAACGCCGCCCGCCTGCTCCGCGACAAAGGCCAACGGGGAGCACTTGTACAAAACTCGGAGCTTGCCCCTCGGGTGCTTGCTGTCTGCGGGATACATGAAGATGCCCCCGTACAGCAAGTTGCGGTGGAAGTCGGCGACGAGCGATCCCACGTACCGGCCGCTGTAGGGACGACCGTCGGCGGTCTCGTCCATCTTCAGCCAGTCGATGTAGCGGCGGAAGCTCGCCTCCCACCGCTGAGTGTTGCCCTCGTTCACACTATAGATGCGGCCACGCTCAGGCGTCTTGATGTCGGGATGGGAGAGCTAGAACTCGCCGATGCTCGGCTCGAAGGTGAACCCGTGGACGCCCTCGCCGGTGGTGTAGACGAGCATGGTGCTTGAGCCATATAGGACGTAGCCGGCAGCGACTTGACGATCGCCTGGTTGAAGGCAGTCAGCGACCGTACCAGGTCCATGGTGAGTGACCCTGGGCAGTATCGAGAAGATCGTGCCGATGTTGACGTTCGCGTTGATGTTGGACGAACCGTCGACTGGATCGAAGTTCACGACGTACTTGCCCGGCGCCTGCGCGTCGGAGGCGGGGATAATGTGCTCGGACTCCTCCGAGGCGCAGACCGCAAGCTCTCTGGTGTCGGCGAGAGCGCGATGAATGACGTCATGCGCGAAGGTATCGAGCTTCTGCACCTTCTCGTCGTGAACGTTGCGCGTGCCGGAGTCCCCGAGGAGATCGGTGAGACCCGCCCGCCCGACCTCGCGGTTGATGACCTTGCACGCGAACGCGATGTCGGCAATCAGGCCGGTGAACTCGCCGCTTGCGTCGGGGTGCCGACGCTCTTCGGCAAGGATGAACTGCGAGAGGGTTATCGGCCCGACACGCATAGCTGGCGTCCCTCTTGATCGAGAACCTGCCCCTCAGGCTCAGCCCGGGGGCTGCAGGTTCGCACAACGACGGCGAGACATCCGACTCCAGCGGCCAGACGAGTGCGTTACCCACTTCCCGATCTGCGAATCATCCGCGGCGAGTGGCCGGCAGACGGAACCGCCAAGTGCGCACGGAAGCACAGGTGCACTCGGTCCGGCTGGGCAGTGCCGCCTCACTCCGACTGCCGATCGACAGCACATCGCTCCCGGTCGCAAGGGCAAAGGCGTCTCGTCGCCCATCGGTGATTGTCGTTCATCCACAATGATACTGCCGACCAGGACAACCAGCAAGAACTGCGACCATCTCCGTTCCTCAGAATCGCGTCAGCCGTCGAGGTTGACGTGGGCGCTCAGAACGTCGAGTTCGGGGCTCTCGCGCTCTTCGCTTCTGCCGTCACCGACGACGTGGTTCTCGTGACCACATCACGTCATGAATAGCCTTGTAGCAGGTCTCCGCTGCCAAATGAGAACCGCCCGGGCCACAAGGTCCGGGCGGCCCGTTTGAAGTAGAGCCACCTTCCGAGACTAGCGCAGAACTACGATTCGGCCCCTGGCCTCGCCCGCGCTGCGCCCACTCGCGTCCAGGATGCCGCGCACGAGATAGACTCCGGAAGGAACCGGCAGGCCGCCCGCGGTCTCATCCCAGTACACCGATTGAGGGCCCGCGGCGCAATCCACTTTGTCGACTTCCGCAACCAGTCGCCCGCCCACGCCATAGATCCTGACCGTGAGGCGGCCGGGTCCCAGCAGCAGGAACTCCAGCCGTGTCTCAGCGGCACCGGGATTGGGGTGAATGGTCACAAGCTGGAGGGTGGAAACGCCGGAGAACTCCTCGGGGACCGACGTCGCTTCGGGGCGATTCGCGACTGCCAGATAGGTCCACCGCCGCCAGGGCTCGACAGTGTCGTGGCCGGCGTTGTAGGCAAGGATGTAGCGATGGTAGACATCATCGACCAGTAGAGTCGGCGTGCGCTGGAATCCGGTGGCGGGAGCGCCGTCAGGGAACTGCCCAGGCGCGATGATGGGATTGTCCGGGTGGCCGAACCAGGTGTCCCCCCAGTCGGGGGACCAGTAGTAGGCCAGGTGACCGTATCCCGCGTAGTTCTGGTTGGATACGGACATCACCATGTGCACGCCGTCGGCGAGCGTATCACCTGTGCAGTGAGCCTGCCAGGCGCCGCGGAAGCTGAAGCCCACAGGCGGCGGCTGGGTCCACCGATACGCTGGATTGTCTGGGTCGGAAGGGTCGAAGGTCGGCACAGGGTTCTTCACCCAGCCAGTCTTCCCGTCTTCGCTGTCGGCGTAGGAGATTCGCCAGTTCCAGTAAGAGCTGGGGGAACCATGCAGGCCACGGTAGAAGAGCCGCACCTGCCCCTGCGATTCCAGATGCGGGACCCAGACCGGGGTCGGTTCGGACAGCCCGCCCTTGATGACGCCATTGTTGTTCCAGCCCTGCTCCCACCAGTACTCCGCGACCAGCGTGTTCTCGTAGGTCTGATCGAAAGGGACCCCAATGGCAGGGGGTGTCCCACTGGTTGCCACCTGGATTGCGCTCTCGTGCCCGGGAAGGCCATCCCACTCGGGATGCAGGTGCTTGGTCCCTGGCCGTACGGTACTGTAGAGGAGATGCTCGCCGGTGACCGGATGCTGTATGTAGCCCGGCGTGTCCGTGTGCTCCCACGCCGGCCCGGGGACCGGTCCTCCCGGCTGGACGAGGGGGGTGAACTTGATCTTCGTCCTCGCGTCGTAGCCCAACGCCCAGTCTTTCAACACACTCGCTTCGTGAGCGTGCTCGGTCATGTAGGTCTCGTGATAGCTGTGGTAGAGCAGCTTGACCATACCGTCCTGGAGGAAGATGAACTCTTCGCCGACGATACCGCCCCAATCGCCGTAGAGGTGGGTCTGGTACTGGGGATCGTCGGGATGAGGCGCAGTGATGAAACCGATGGGCGCGAAGTCCGGCCACTCGCCGAGAGGACCCATGGAGCCGTCCCGTCCAGCCTCCGTGCCATTCACCGGTGTCGTGAGACCGCACAGGCAAAGAAGGAACAGGGCGATCGTCGTTGATTGGAAGATGGTCTTGGTCATCACTCTTCCCACGTTCGAAGCCGTTACGTAGTTACGATTATAGCCCATTCCAGCTTCGGCCGGGGGGCCAATCACTGACTGGTGCCCTGCTGACAGAGACTCCTGCTGGTCCGATGCGGCTCGCTGCGCCTGCGAAGAACACGCTATCCCTGACATGGTGGCGGCACTACAATAGCCACGAGCAGCACTCACGTGGACCTCATCGATCCCGGCCGCAGGGGCGTGCATGATCGGCTCTACCATCTCCCACTACAGAATCCTCGAAAAACTCGGCGAGGGCGGCATGGGCGTCGTCTACCTCGCCGAGGACACGAAGCTCGGCCGCCGCGTCGCCCTGAAGCTCCTCCCCGCCGATTGGACCCGCGACCCGGCAGCGAGAACGCGCTTCCTGCACGAGGCACAGACGGCCGCCGCCCTCAATCATCCGAACGTTTGCACCATCCACGAGGTCGACGAGGCGGACGGCCAGGTCTTCCTCGCGATGGAGCACATCGAAGGCGAGAGCCTGAGGAAGAAGCTCGCGCGCGGGCCGATGAAGATCACCAATGTCATCGCCACCGGCCTCGAGGTCGGCCAGGGACTTGCCGCGGCTCACGCGCAAGGGATCGTGCACCGGGACATCAAGCCAGGGAACGTCATGCTGACGCGGGAAGGGCACGCCAAGATCCTGGACTTCGGTCTCGCGCTCGCTCCGGAACGCACGCGCCTCACGATGGAAGGAAGGACGACCGGCACCGTCTCCTACATGTCGCCCGAGCAGAGCCTCGGCGAGGCGGTCGATCACCGTACCGACATCTGGTCGCTCGGCGTCGTGCTGTATGAGATGCTGACCGGGCGGCGGCCGTTCGAAGGCGAACACGAGCAGGCGGTGATCCGTTCGATAATCGACGATGAACCGGAGCCCCCGACCGGACTCAGAACGGGGATCCCTCTCGCGCTTGAGCGCGTCGTCGCCAAGGCTATGGCCAAGCGCCCCGAGGAACGCTACCAGCACATCCATGATCTCCTCGTCGACCTCCGGAGCGCTCAGAAGGAGATGGCGACCGAAAGCGTGGCCGTGACCTCGATCCGCCAAACGGGAGGGCAGGGCTCGCGCCCGGCGCGGCGACGCCCGAGGGCTGCCGCTTTCGTTATCGCAGTCGTAGTAGTTGGTCTGGCAAGCATCGCAGTCTACGTCGCGATGACCCGAGACCGCCCGGCCGCCACGGACCCGCTCCAGCGCGCGCGTGTGCTGGTCACCACCTTCGACAACCGCACGGGCGACCCGTCGCTCGACTACATCGGCCACAGGGCGGCCACAAGCGTCTCGGAGGGAGTGACGCAGACAGGCGTTGTCGAGGTTGTGACTCACGTGGCGGAAGAGGCAGCGGGCGGCATGGCCGGCCAGGACATGGGTGCCGCCTCCAGGCTTCTGGCCATCGCCCGGGAGGCTGGAGCTTCCGTGCTGGTGGCTGGGTCGTTCCACACGCAGTCCGATTCGCTGCACCTCGAGGCCCGCTTGCTCGGAGTTTCCGACGGGACGGCCCTGAGCTTGATCCCGGATGAGACCGGCCCGCTCGCGAACCCGACAGTGGCCATCGCGAAGACGCGGAGCCGGGTGATGGGCGCCGTGGCTGCGATGGCCGATCCCATACTCGGGCCGGAGGTGCTTTACCACGCACCGACCTACGAGGCGTACCGGGAGTACGCAGCCGGAATGAGGCTCTTCGGGGGCCAGACCACGCACGCCATCGAGCACTTCGAACGAGCGATCGAGCTGGATCCGGGATTCGTAGGTGCACAGGTTCTCCGAATGGGAGCTCTCGAGGTGGTGGGGCGCCGCGCAGAGGCCGACTCCCTCATTCAGAACGTCCTGGCGCAGCCCGGGTATGTCGGGCCTCACACGAAGCTCCTTGTCGACGCCACCGCGGCGGCCCTCCGCGGCGACGCCGAGGAAAGCCTCCGGAAGCTCCGGGAGTTCGTGCGAGTGGAACCCAGGCACTGGTGGGCCAAGCGCCTGCTCGGAATCACGGCCCTGGGACTCAATCGTCCGCACGAGGCGATTGAGGCGCTCAGTGATCTAGCGGCGCAGGGCCCGCAGACCGGCGCCTATGGCGAGGTGTGGGCCTACAGCGGCCTCGCGACCGCCTACCACATGCTTGGGGAGTACGAGCGCGAACTCGAGCTCATGAGAGAGGCTATCGAGACCTTCCCTGACATGCTCTGGCTTCGAGGCCGAGAGGTCCGCGCGCTGGCCGCGCTCGGCAGAGCCGAGGAGATCGAGAGTATCATCGAGGAGAGCGCCGCAACGCCTGCCGGGGACGGATCTGTTGTGGGAGTCATGATCACGGCCATAGATGAACTCAAGGCACACGGCTACGCCGAGGAAAGCGCCACCCTGGCCGAAGAAGCTCTGGAGTGGCAGCGGAGCCGGATGGCTATCGAGGGCTCAGTGGTGGAGTCGCGGCGGCTTGCGCAGGTGCTCTTTCGTGCGGAACGCTGGGAGGAGACCCGCACACTCTACGAGGAATTCGCGCTGGCTGACCCCGACAACATCGACAACCAGGGCTCGCTCGGGGTGCTCGCGGCCAGGATGGGAGATCGCGAGAGGGCGCTCGACATCAAGAGGGCCATGCTGGCCCGCGACGTTCCATACGAGTTCGGATTCGACACGTACTGGGCCACCTGCATCGCCTCCCAACTCGGAGAGCGCGAGGAGGCGATGGACCTTCTTCGTCTGGCGTTCACCGAGGGCGCCTATCTCGGCGCTCACGTCCACCAGGACCCCGACCTCGAACCGCTTTGGGACTACCCGCCGTTTCAGAGATTCCTCGAGCCGCGAGACTAGATTCGAGCATGCGGGCCCGCGTGACGGCGCGCCTGCCACTCATCTCACGGCGAAGCCAGTGGACACTCCAGAACGACAGCACGGTCCCCGACGGAGCGGGGCCGGGTGATCTCACTGAGCCCGGCGGCCGTCGCGGCGGCGAGCAGCTTGCCGAACTCCTCCTCGGACGCATGGGACTTGGGCTCCAGAACGAACAGCCGCCCGCCCGGCTTCAGAATCGTTGCGAGCTCCCGGAAGGCAGCATCGACGTCCGGCGTCTCGTGAATGACCCAGCACGCGATGGCGAAGTCGACCCGATCCTCGAGGCCGATCCTGTCGGGCGCTGTCAGATGGGGTCGGATCCTGTCCGCAACGCCCGCCCGGCGCGCTCTCTTCATGAGCCCCCGCAGCATCACGTCCTGGAGATCCGCGGCAATGACAAGCCCGTCCTCTCCCACCATCTTGGCCATGGCGATCGAGAAGAAACCAAGACCGCAGCCAAAGAGAAGCCCCCGGGATGAATCCCGGGGGCTCGTTCGTTTTCCCGCTACCTGGCTCCATCATGGAGCCGGCGCCTGCCCCCCCGAGGCTCGACCGCTGCGCTCTTTCTCCGCCGTCGGCCTGAGCGATGGGTCGAGCCACTCCTCAACCCAACCGTACACCGCAGGTATGACGAACAGCGTGAGCAGTGTCGACGTCGTAAGGCCAAACACGACGACAGTCGCAAGCGGCCGCTGCACCTCCGACCCCGTGCCGCTCGAGAGGAGAAGGGGCATGAGACCGAGCACCGTCGTCACCGCCGTCATGAGGACGGGTCGCAGCCTCAGGAGCGCGCCCTCGACGAGCGCCGCGTCCAGGTCTATGCCCTTGCTCCGGTGGTGGTTGAAATAGCTCACGAGTACGACGCCGTTCTGTACGGCGATGCCGAAGAGAGCTATGAAGCCCACCGACGCCGGGACCGACAGGTACTCACCCGTGAGCAGGAGACCCATGACGCCGCCAATCAAGGCGAGCGGGATGTTCAGGATGATAACGAGCGCGTGTCTCATGACGCCGAACGACATCCAGAGGAGTGCTAAGACCGCTGCTATGACTATGGGCACGATGATCGAGAGACGCCTCATGGCGCGCTGCTGGTTCTCGAACTGCCCACCGTACTCGACGAAGTAGCCCGCCGGCAGCTCCACGTTCTCCTCGATGCGCTGCCGCACGTCCGCGACGACGCCGCCGAGATCACGGCCACGGACGTTCGCCTGGACAGTCCAGCGACGCTGGTTCTTCTCGCGGTTGATCTGAATTGGACCGACGACGTGCGTGACCTCGGCAACCTGGGAGAGAGGGATGAGCGAGCCGTCGTCCGTGTGCACCAGGAGCGAGCGGATCGCCTCCGGGTCGGCCCTGTACTGCTCCTGCAGGCGCAGGTGTATCCCGTACCGGCGGACGTTCAGGTACATGTCGTCAATGACCTCGCCGCCTATGGCGAGTTCGACGAGCTCCAGTATCTGCGCGACGGTGACGCCGTACCTCGCGCACGCGGCCCGATCGGCGGTGATTTGAATCTGCGGCTGTCCGAAGCCCTGCTCAGTGGCCAAGTCGACGAGCCCGGGCACGTCCTCGATGGCAGCGGCGATCTCCGCGGATGTCGACCGGAGGACTTCAAGGTCTTCACCGTAGAGTTTGATCGCCAGTTCCGCGCGCGTCCCTGACAGGAGTTCGTCGAACGCGTTTTGAATCGGCTGCGTGAAGTTGAGCTGAACGCCCGGATACCCGGACAGGTCCTCACTCAGTGCCTCCACCAGCTCCTCTTTCGTGCGGAACTTCCCCCACTCGCCACGCGGCTTGAGCTCGATGTGGATTTCCGCGTAGTTCACAGGATGCGGGTGGCTCCCGGCCTCGGGACGCCCAATCCGCGAGACGGTCTCGTCGACCGCGTCGTATTCGAGGATGCGACGTTCGAGCGTCATGATCGTCTCGGTCGCCTTCTCGAGGGCGATCGACGGCGCCATCGCGACGCCTATGAAGATCGACCC
>DAOWER010000283.1 GCA_030638405.1 Candidatus Eiseniibacteriota bacterium
AGTCTGCGGGCGACGAAGTACCCGAGAGGATTGAACTCCTTGGTAGGGCGATACCGCTCCACCGAGTAGCCGCAGCGCTCGAGTTCCTCGACCCAGTCGTCCACTTCCCGCCTGTCGGCACAGAACACACGGGGCACCACTCCGGCCGCGCGGACGCTGGCCAGAAGCTGCATGAGGTAGACCTCAGCGCCTCCCCATGCCCTGGCGTCCGTGAAGAACGCTATCGTGTCCGGCAGATGACCCAACGACACACTCCTAATCAGGATTCGATCCAGGGGCTGACCCTCGAGCGCACCCCGGGCTCGACGCTCCCGAGTTCGTCGAACTGCCCCTCCCTGATCATGCGGTCGAGCGCGACCACGATGGCCGCCAGGGCGTAGAAGCTGAACCCGAGGATCCGGTGGTGGAAGACCTGCACGGCCATGGTCTGCGCGATCAGGCCCAGGAGCGCACCGCACGAGCCGAGCGCGATGAACCCGTACCCCGGCACACGCCCGACGACCCTCAGGTTCCGGACGGACATCGCCAGAATGCGAACCATCAGGATCGAGAAAAGGAACGCGGCGGGGATACCAGCCTCGGCGGCGTAGGCGAGATAGACGTTGTGCGAGTGCGACGGCACCCAGCCAAAAGGCGTCGCCGGGGCGTGTGCCGGGAACGCGCCCAGGCCCACTCCCATGAGGGGATGAGCCTTGATGACCTGGATCGTCGAGGCGTAGATGTACGGGCGCGCCGAGAAAGTCGTGGTCTCGAGCTGCCGGACACGGTTGATGACCACCTCGACCAGGTTCATGTCGATGGTAAAGAGGACTACCGTCTGTGCGACTATGGCAAAGATGATGACGAACAGAAAGATCCGCTGCAGCGACTTCCTGTCGGCCAGGCCCACGAGGCCGATGCCCAGGATGGAGCCGACCCAGGCGCTTCGCGAGTACGTGAAGAGAATTCCGAGGAACCCGTTGATGACGGCGACCTCCGCCAGAAGCCGGCGGATGCCGTGTTTCAGGTGACTGACGGCGAAGAACCAGATGGGCATCGTCATCAGAAGCAGCGCGGCGAACATGTTCGGGTGGCCCAGCCCCAGCCAGCCGCCCTCCATCCTGCCTCCGGCGCCCTCCCCGAGGTTCTGCCCCATCGTGCCTGCGGTGATCGCGTCGGCGCCTCCCGTGAGACGCGTGGCCATCCCGAAGAGGGAGGCCATCAACCCGGCGATGGCGAAGGACATCGCGAACCGCCTCAGGTCCTTCGGCTTCCGGAGCAGCGTGACCAGCATGTAGAACCAGACGAGGTAGAGCACCTGCTCCTTCAGGAAGAGCCCGGTCCTCATGGCGATGCGGGGAGCGGTGTTCAGGTTGAACGACCACAGACACGACAGGAGCACCAGGAAAGTGAACGCGAGGATATTCCTGTCGAGCCGCGTTCGTCGGACCATCGGACCCAGCTTGGCGAACTGCGCGTCGGCCACGTACCTGAGCACGTACGCGACCGTGACGCCTACGAGAGCGAAGTTGAACCCACTGATGTGGAACACCCTGGGGTTGCCCACGGTGATGCCGGGCCGCGCGAAGGGCAGGATGAGCGCCAGCGCGAGAAGCCCCCACTCGATCCGCATGGACGTGACCGAGAGAACCGCCGCGGCCATGAAGAACACCACGAGATGCAGAGGAGAGGGAATATGGACCTTAGTGAGGAGCAGCAGCCCGACAAGGCCGTAGAACGTGAGCGCCAGGACCCAGACGGGCCACTGCCTGCGCGTCTGGTCCTCACGCCTGTCCCAGGCGTCCTTGAAACCTCGTCTCAGACCGTCCACCGCGATTCTCCCGCCCAGACATCACTCGTGCCACACACGGACATCCGCGCCGCGCGCGACGTCAGGAGCGCCGGCATCCGCGGCGACATTCGGCCCGCCTATAACCTGTCGTAGATGAACCTGGGAATGTAGAATCTTCTCCCGTTCAGAACCGAGCCGAGAACGTTGGCGCCGGCGTCGTCCAGCAAAGCCAGAACGCGCTGTGCTGCGGCTTCCTTCGTCGCGGCAGACCGGATGACCATCACGACTCCGTCGGTCTTCCGCGACAGCTGGATGCCCTCGGCAAACGGGACAAGCGGTGCGGAGTCGATCACGATGAGATCGAACCTGTCGCGGAACTCGCTCAACATTCCGTCGATGCGGGGGTCGGTCAGTATCCGCGGCGGTGCCACGGCCGGCCGTCCGGCCGGGAGAAGAGTGAGGTTGGGAATACCGAGATCTCGCAGACAATCCGTCAGCGCGGCGTCCGCCAGCACGTGGTCCGATATGCCCGGCGTCCTCTGGACTCCGAAGACGTCGTGGAGCACGGGCTTCCTCAGATTCGCGTCGATGAGCAGCGTCTTGACCTCGCCGTTCACGGCGAGGGTCGCCGCGAACTCGCGCGCCACGGTGCTGGTACCGGCGCCGGGGTCGGCGCTGGCCATCATCACAACCCTGGATGATGCGTCGGGCAGAGCAAGGTACACATCCGAACCCAGGGCCTGGTAGGCCTCGACGTCCGAGGTGGGCAGGCCGACACGGCGTGCCCCGAGCACGACCGGCATGGAACCCGCGATGGCGTCCGCGCCCACCACTGGTCTCTCCTGCTCTCTTCTGGACCGGTCCATCGCATCCGAGATCTTGCTCATTCCGCCCTCTCGCATGGACGCGGGACATCCGTTCCCGCGTCGTGCAGAACTACTCCGTGTGAACCCACGCGCTGTTGTAGCCGAGCCGTCTCAGCTCCTCGACGACCTCTCGCGCCGGAGCGAGCGTCGGGTAGCCACCCCTGACGGCCACCCTGTACCACAGGCCCCTCTCGCGTATGTAGACCGCGATCATCTCGACCGAGAAACCCAGCTCGGCAACGCGCGATAGCTCTGCCAATGCTGCGTCCTCGTTAATGCTGGACAGAACGATTGCCCTGTAGGGACCGCCGGGCCCGGATATGGCCGGGCGATCATGGGCGACGCTCACGGACTCCGGCTCGACCCACGCGGCCGCCGACGTTCCGGCGTCCCGAGGCACCGTCTCCTCTACGGCCCCACTGACCTCACCGGGGTCACCGGTCACGATCGCTGTGGTCACTCCACCGGGATCACCGGTATCGATCGCCGCAGAGGTTTCGCCAAGGTCACCGGTCACGATCGCTGTGGTCACTCCACCGGGATCACCAGTCTCGATCGCCGCGGTCGCTTCACCGGGGTCGCCGGTGTCGACCACCACGGTCGCTTCGCCGACACCTGCATCGACCGCCACCGCCGCGTCGCCGTGGTCACCAGTCTCGACCGCCACCACCGCTTCGCCGTGGTCACCAGCCTCGACCGCCGCGGTCGCCTCGCCGACACCTGCATCGACCGCCACGGTCGCCTCGCCGGAGGCCCCGGTCTCGACCGCCACCGGCGCTTCGCCGTGGTCACCAGCCTCGACCGCCACCACCGCTTCGCCCGATTCGCCGGTCTCGATCGCCACCGCCGCCTCACCGGCACCGGCATCGACGACGTCCGCAGGCTCACCGGCGCCCGCATCTTCGACCTTCGCCCCGGTGAGATGATCTGCCTCGACGGCATCGGCCTCGTCGACACTCGTCTCGCCGATCTCGCTCACTGCTCCCGCACGCACGCCACTCCCGCTGACCTCACCGTCCTCGCCGGCACCGCTGCCGCCAACATCCACGGGCGCCTCCCGGTCCACGACCGACACCACCTCCGAGCCGCCGTCCCACGGACTCGCCAGCGTTCGCCACCACGCGACCCTGACGGCGGAAAAGGCAACCACGGCTACTGCCGCGACGACCAGTACCGTGGGGACCACCCACACCGGCACCGCTCTCCTCTTCGTGGGCACTCCGAGGACTCGCAACCGCGCCCGCCCGGGAAGCGCGCGCGAGGGGTCCGGCACGTGTCGGCGCTCGGGGTCTGGCGCCGGTTGACCGACGTCCGCCGACTCCGGCGCAACCTGCGCCTCCGCGTGCGTCGCTTCCGGCGTCGCCGCGGACACCGGCGTCGGGGGCGCCGCGTCACGCACCTCGATTGTGCGCGCGGGGGCCGCGTCGCTCGAAGCAGCGACCACAGGCGCTCGGAATTCCGCGCCCTCGATGTCCTGGACCGTCTCCAGAATGAGCGCCTTGCCGATGCGACGGCTGTTGTCGCCGTACCCGGCGACGAGCGCTCGGTCACAGACGATGTTGATCATGCGCGGCACGCCGCCCGCGTAGGTGAAGACGGCGTCGACCGCGCCCCTGTCAAAGATAGTGGATCCTCTGGCCCCGGCGACGTTCAGCCGGTGAGCGATGTACTCCCCCGTCTCCGCGGCCGACAGAGGGGTCAGGTGGTACCTGATCCCGATCCGCTGCTTGAGCTGCCGCAGGCCCTCCTGATCGAGCATCGTCCGGAACTCCGGCTGCCCCGCAAGGACTATCTGCAGACTGCACTGCCCCTGAGACCGCAGGTTCGACAGAAGCCTGATCTCCTCAAGGACCGGAAGGGAGAGATTCTGCGCCTCATCGACCACGAGCACCGAGTTCCGCCCGGCCGCGGTCCATTCGTCCAAGAACTGCTGGATCTCCCTGAGTCGTTCGAGCTTCCGAGAGCCGCGATACTCCAGGCCGAGCTCGGAGATCAGAAAATCGAAGAACTCGTCCTCGGATATGGTCGTGTGTGACAGCTGCGCCACCTTCGTGCGGGCGTCGAGGCCGAGAACGAGGGCATCGAGCATCATCGTCTTGCCGGTGCCAATCTCGCCGGTCAGCTGGACGAAGCCGCGGCGCTCCTCGACCGCGTAGGTCAGATGCGCGAGCGCCTCCCGATGCCGCGAGCTCAGGAAGAGGTAGCGCGGATCCGGAGTGAGTTCAAACGGCCTTTCGGCCAGGTTGTAGAACTGCGTGTACAACTACTCCTCCTAGCCCCTCGACCTGTGCCGGACGATCGCGAGCACCTTGAGACCCAACTCCCTCTCGATGTCCGAGCGGCGGACCAGCGACTGGTCCATGCGCTCGACGGCAAAGACGAACGCCATCCCGAACAGCAGCGTGAAGAAGGCGAAGACGGACTTCATGTTGATGCCGGCCCTGGACGATTCCACTGGCACGGTCGCCCTTGACACAACGCCGACATTGAGCAGGCTCGGGTCGGTGGCGGCGGTGATCCTGAACTGCTCGCGCCTGTCCATAACGACCGCGTAAAGGTCCGAACGGATCGACAGCTCGTGCTCGAGCATGCGGATCTGGATATTCTCCGTTGAAAGCCTCGCGTTCTGTGCCTTCAGGTCAGCAAGGACTCTGACGATCCCCCGGCGCTCGGCCTTCGCCTCCTCGAGCTGCATCTTCTGCCGAAGCAGCGCCTGCTCAACCTCAACCCGGACGATCTCCTCGGAGGACGCCAGCTCGCGCTCGAGGCGCCTGATCTCCGGGTGGCCCGCCGCGTACTGCGCCCGAGCGGACGCCAGCTGTCCCTTCATGTCCACGTGCCTGAGCTTGACCTGCTGAACCGTCTCCATGTCGTAGATGTCGTCGCTGGGCGCGTGCGTGATGTCCCCTCCGGACGCCAGCCACTTCTCGGTCATCGCTATCTTCTCTTGCCTGGAGTAGATCGAGGAGTCGAGAGTTGTCAGCTGATTCACAAACCGGTTGATGTTGCTCATGTGCTGTTCGCCCTTGTAGCCCGTGGAGAGCTGTCCATCCTGGGCGCCGTACTTCGCGATCTCGGCCCCTATCGAGTCTATCTCGGTCTTGACGCGGCGCGCCTGCCGGTCGAGGTAGTCGACGGCGTCGTAGTCGAGCGCCACCCTCGCGCGGACGCTCAGGTAGGCATCGAGCGCCGCGTTAGTCACTTCCGCCGCCCTCTCGCGGTTGGGGTGCGAGTAATTGAGCTTGATGATGTTGGACTCGGGCTCGGCCTCCGCCTTTATCTGCAGGTTGATGTTGTGGACCGCTCTCGCGCGGTTCTGCCCGTCACCCAGACCGAGCCTGTCGACGACTTCCTCCGCTACAGCCGGGCTCGTGATGATCTCGATCTCGGAGTTCACTACCTCGCCGCGCTTCAGCACCGAGCGACTCTCCGCGGGCATCTGGTAGCCGAGCGGGAGGCGGCGAATCATGACGATGGCCTCCCCCTTGTACAAGTCCACTTCGGTCAGCAGGCCGTACGCGAAGATGCCGCCCGCAATGAGCAGGAGGGCAATGATCAGGACCTTCCTCCGGAAGATCACGTAGAGGATCTCCTCCAAGAGGACGGCTTCTGCCTGTTCGATCTCGCGCTTCAACGCTTCTCCACCTTCCTGGAACCGGTCGGCGACCGCTACTCGTAGACCCTGTACGGTTTCCTGTTGACGATGTCGTAACCGCGCAGATAGAAGAGCTGCGCCGGCGCGATCTGAGCGAAGAACAGGTCCACGAACTCGTTGACCTTCCCGATGACGGACTTGGGAACGAATACAACGTCGTACGGCTCGAGAGCCAGGTCCTGCGACGGGTCGCTCCCGGACAGCACCTCGGCGACGTCGACCTTGATGGCCGTCGCCTCAAGAACGCCGCTCGTGCGGACGATCATCACGCTGCTCGGCGACCCGCTGGACAGGATCCCGCCCGCCTGCGCGAGCGCCATGCTCACGCGAATGGCGCCCGCGTTCTCGATCAATCCCGGCTTGCCCACCTCTCCAAGAACGTACACCGGCTGCTGCGCCACTCTAGAGAGCAGGACCGACGCCGTCGGGTCGACGAGGAAGCCCGCCATCCTCGCCTCGACCTCGGCCCGGACCTCGGCGATGGTCCTCCCCGCCGCTATCACCTCACCACCGGAAGGCACCGTGATGGTACCCGCCGGCGAAACAGGGGTCACGTAGTCAAGCGTCCGGTCCGACTGGAACATGACGGACAGTTCATCGCCCAGACGCAGTCGATACCGCGCAGGTTCAGCAGCCGGCTCCTCGAAGCCGGCGACGTCCGCCACGACGTCACCGTCACCGGCACTGTCGGTGCCGGCGCACCCACTGATACAACATAGCGCCGCTCCGACGAGAGTCAGGAGCAACCCCGTTCTGCTCTGTGCCATCTCGATAACCCCCACGCGCGCTGCGCATCCGCCCCGCATCCGCTGCGGAGCGTGCTCAAGCGCTCTAAAGCATAACTCGTGCCACGCTTACGGCGTTCACCCCTCGCGCCCGAACCCCCCACCGCTCGCCGTGGCCGACCGTCCATTCGCCAATCCGGGCCGCCGCGTGGAAGTGCCTGCGCGGCCCTGACGCGGACGCAGAACCCGCGCCCCACCCGCCCTTTCCCCCATGCATATTGCATCAGAGTCAGGCCTGGCACTGGCGGCGCACCTAGCGCTCAGTTCTCGTGCTTCCGTCAAGAGCGTACAGGCTGACCGTGGCGCCCGCGAACCGGCGCGTGTCCAGCCGCTCGTACCGCGCATCGAGAACAGACGGGGTCCGCCCGGCCGGATCCATGTGCCACAGCCGCGAGTCGACGAACCACAACCTCGCAGACCCTTCCGTCCGCTCCTCCACCGCGCGCCGCACCCCGTCCGCTGACCTTGTCTGGCCCTTGTACAGGGCGAAGTGCTCCGCCTGACCTTCAAAATAGAATCTGAAGACATCCTGCAAGACCGGCACCAGCACGATGTCGCCGGGGCGTTCGTTCTCCGCCACGTAGCGCGCCGCTCCGCGGACGTCCTCTCGCGCGTACTCGGGAACGAAGTAGTAGTTCCGCAACGACACCAAAGAGAATAGAGCAACCGCGGCGCAAAGCCAAGCGCCGCGGCGCGTCGGAAGCGAGGCCACACCGACGGCCAGCGTGACCACCACGACGGGCAGCATGACGGCCACGTAACGCACGTTGAACGGCTTGACGTTCAGAAGCGCCAGAAGAGCCGCGGCCACGAACGGGACGACCACGACCGAGGCCACAAGACGCCCCGCTCCACCACTGACCCACAGCCACCTGAACCCCAGCAGGAACACGCCGGCCGCCAACACTCCCGCCGGCAGGACGAGCCACAGGTAGCGCGAGAACGCCCTGACTGGGGAGTCGACGTGGAGCTCGTGCGTACCGGGGCCGAGCCCGAAACCGTAGACCATCGTGAAGACCGAGTAGGGCACGGCCATGGGCGAGAAGGTCGTCGAGCCCCGCAGAAGCTCCTCCTCCTCCGCGAGCGGCGCGACCACCACCCTCTCCCTGACACTGTCCGCCTCGACCCACAGGACCGTGCTGACAAACAGAGGCAGGGACAGGATGGCGACTACCAGGCAGGTACTTCCCCACTTCCAGAGACGGCCGTCCCGCGCCAGCCTGCCCAGACCGAAGATGGTGCGCGCCAGCCAGAGGAACGCCGCGGACAGATTGCTGTAGAGAGCCAGTGTTACCGTCGTCGCGTAGAGCGCCCACGCCCGGTCGCGCCGGGTGATGATCCTCCAGGCGACCAGCGTCGACGCCGCCGACAGGAGGATAAGAAATGAGTAGTTCCTGACCTCCTGAGAGTACCAGATCGCGAAGGGCGACACGGCGAAGAGGGCCGCGGCGACCAGTCCCGCGCGGCGTCCGGCCATGTCACGTCCGAGCAGGTAGATCACGGGAATGGTACCGGTACCCGCCACGGCCGACAGGCTCCGGAGCGCCGCCTCTGACGTGGACAGCTTCGCGACGAAGTGCACGAGGAGTGCGTGGATGGAACCCTGCATGTTCGAGAACACGTCCCGCAGGCCGAGGGACTCGCCGACGTTGGCCGCTTTGAGCGTCAGAATCTCGTCTACCCAGAGACTCTGCCCCCCGAGCCTGTAGAACCTCAGGACCGCACCGAGCAGAACGAGGAGCGGGAGGCCCACACGAAGCGTCCGCACCCCAACGTCCGCCCCGGCCGACCGCCCCGGGTCAACGGAATGCGCTGCAGAACAACTCACCGTAGTGACTCCAGAGAGACGCGCCCCGGCGGCAAGCCCACGGGGACTTCCGAAACGGCACGCAGGAGAATAGAAGATAGGAGTCCAGCGTGTCAAACCAAACGAGGCGTCCCGACAAACGCAAATCCGGCAGCGTTGCGGTGTGAGTGAGGGCCAATGTCGACGCAGTCGCTGCCGGATCCACAGAATCTATGAACGTTCTGAACAGGCACGTCGCCCGCTCAGGGGGTCCTGTTCAGAAAGCCCCCTTTCTCAGAAGCACCGCCGGGAGTGTCCTGGCAAGGATCTTCACATCCACCCCGAACGACTGCTTTCTGATGTACTCTATGTCCAGCCTCATCCACTCCGTGAAGCCGATGTGGTTCCTTCCGCTGATCTGCCAGAGGCACGTGATGCCCGGCAGCACGGCCAGCTTCTGCCTCTGCCAGCTCTCGTAGTTGGCGACCTCCGCCGGCAGCGGGGGTCTCGGACCGACCAGACTCATGTCGCCCCTGACCACGTTGAAGAGCTGGGGGAGTTCATCGAGGCTCGTCCGTCTCAGGAAACTCCCCGACGACGTGATGCGTGGGTCATCGCTGATCTTGAACACCGGCCCCTCAAGCTCGTTCAGGTGCATGAGCTTCTTCTTCATCTGCTCTGCGTCCTGGACCATTGATCGAAACTTGTAGAACTCGAACTCGCGCCCGCCCTTCCCGACCCGCACCTGCTTGAAGAAGACCGGGCCGCGGGAATCCAGCTTCACCAGGATCCCCAGGGCCAGGAACAGCGGCGAGAGAACAACGAGGCCGACGACACTGGCCACGACGTCCAGCGGTCGCTTGATGTAGTGCCGGTAGAACTTGCCGCTCATAAGTCGCTCGCCCTCGCGGGATCCTCGGGCGAACTCCTCGACCGTTCCGTACCCGAATCTCTCGTCGACGAAATACAAGGTGTCGTGTCTCCAGACTCGTGG
>DAOWER010000237.1 GCA_030638405.1 Candidatus Eiseniibacteriota bacterium
CGAGCGGGCTCCCTCCGTGGGCGGGAAGATGGCCCAGCTCGACAAGACCTTCCCGAGTATGGACTGCGCCATCTGAATACTCGGTCCTAAGATGATGGATGTCGGTCGGCATCCGAACATAACTCTCTGGACCAACAGCGAAGTGGTCAAGGTCCAGGGCAAGGCCGGGGACTTCAAGGTCGACGTGCTCCGCAAAGCGCGGTGTGTGGACGTTTCCGAGTGTACCGCGTGTGGGGAGTGCGCCGAGGCGTGTCCCATCGCCGTGCCTAACGAGTTCGATCTGGGGCTCGGCACCCGCAAGGCCATCTACCAGCCCTTCCCTCAGGCGGTGCCATCCGCATACATCCGCGATGTCGAGACCTGACTGGGGCACTTCCCGCTCGCGTGCGGGCGGTGCGCCAAGGCCTGTGAGAAGAACTGCATCGACTACGACGAGCCCGACGTCGTCGAGGAGATCAGCGTCGGCTCAGTTGTCGTCGCCACAGGCTTCGACTTCTACGACCCGAGCGAGGTGAGCGAGTACGGCTACAAGCGGTTCCACAACGTCGTGTCGAGCCTCGAGCTTGAGCGGCTCCTCTCCGCCAGCGGGCCGACCAAGGGGGCCCTCCAGAGGTTCACCGACAGCGAGCCGCCCGGACGGATCGCGTTCGTCCAGTGCGTCGGCTCCAGGTGCGTCAAAAGGGACATCCTCTACTGCAGCCGCATCTGCTGCATGAACGCGGTGAAGGACGCGCTTCTCATCGAGGAGCTCTTCCCTGAAGCGGAGCAGCTCATCTTCAACATCGACGTCCGCGCGTTCGGGAAGGGATTTGAGGCGTTCTACCGACGGTCCCAGGGGAACACCAATCTCCGCTACGTCAAGGGCAAGCCCTCCAAGGTCACGGAGGATCGTGAGTCCGGCGATCTCCTTCTCTGCTACGAGGACATGGGCACGGGCAACGTGGAGCACACGCACGTCGACATGGTCGTGCTCAGTTCCGCTCTCGTGCCGTCGGAGGGAACGAGTACGCTCGCCGACGTTCTTGGAGTGGAGGTCGCCGCCGACGGGTACATCGAGAGCAGGGACGCTTCGGCGTACCCGCTCGAGACCACGCGTCCCGGCGTCTACCTGGCCGGCTGCGCATCCGGTCCGAAGGACATCACCGACTCGGTCGCGGAAGCGTCCGGCGCCGCCGCGCTGGCGGGGTCGCACGTGCTCAAGGACAAGCTCGAGGTCGTGAAGGAGGACATCGAGCAGAGGGACGTGAGCGGACCACCTCGCGTCGGTGTCTTCGTCTGCCACTGCGGCATCAACATAGGAGGGGTCGTCGACGTATCGAAGGTCGCGGACTACGCGGGCGGGCTCCCGGATGTCGTTCACTCCGAACACCTGCTCTTCGCCTGCGCCGAGAGCACCCAGCGCAAGATACAGGACCGCATCGTCGAGCACGACCTGAACCGGGTCATTGTCGCGGCGTGCACACCAAGGACACACGAGCCCGTCTTCCGCAAGGCAGCGGCGTCGGTCGGCCTGAACCCGTATCTGGTCGAGATGGTCAACATCCGCGACCAGTGCTCGTGGGTGCACTCGAAGGAGCCGGTCGCTGCTACGGAGAAGGCGCGCGACCTCATCCGCATGGCAGTGTCCAGAGCCAGGTTGCTGCAGCCGCTCTCGGAGAAGGAACTCGAGGTGGGTCACGAGGTTCTCGTAGTAGGCGGCGGCATCGCGGGCATAGAGGCGACCATCGATCTCTCGAGGAGGGGCTTCACGGTCCATATGATCGAACGAGGGAACGCGCTCGGCGGCCGCGTCGTCGACCTCGCGGGAACGTATCCGAGTGGGCGCAGCGGGAAGTCGCTCGTCGATGAGAAGATCGAGACGCTCGAGACCTCGGGCGCCGACGTTAGGATCGGCACGATCCTCAAGAGCGTGACCGGATTCGTGGGGAACTTCGAGGCGACCGTCGGACCGCCGGACGCCGAGGAAGGAACCGGTGGATCGGACTCGGGCGGCGGGGACGCGACCGAGACGCTCGCCGTGGGCGCCATCGTCCTGGCAATCGGCGCCGACCTCTACAAGCCCGAGCCCGGCTACTTCGGGGCCGGCCTGTCCCCTCAAGTTATGCCGAACACCGACGTCGAGGACCTCATGAAGGGCGGTGGAGCGCCGAAGCTCGCCGGGCGCAAGATCGAGACGGCCGTCTTCATTCAGTGCGTGGGCTCGAGGGGCGAGCGTGGCAATACGGAGTGCTCGCGCTACTGCTGCCAGTCGGCCATCCGCCAGGCTCTGGAGCTCAGGAGCCGCGGCGTGGAAGTCGTCGTCCTCCACCGCGATGTGCGCGTGTACGGACGGGGTGCCGAAGAGATGTACCGCCGCGCCCGCGGGGAGGGGGTCACGTTCCTGCGCTACGACCCCGACGACCCGCCGGTCTTCGCTAAGGACGGTAGTCGGGTGCGCGTCAGTCTCCGCCTGCTGCCGAGCGCCCTGACGGTCGAGATACCCGCCGACGTCGTCGTGCACTCGCTGGGTATGGTGCCCAAGGAACACGACACTACGGTGATGCAGGAGATGCTCAAGGTCCCGATCGGGAGCGACGGGTTCCTCCTAGAGAGGCACCCGAAGTTCGGCCCCGTCGAGACGAACACGGAGGGCATCTTCCTCTGCGGCTGCAGTCAGGCCCCGAAGGACATCGGGGACTCGATAGCTCAGGCCTCCGCCGTGGCCTCGAAGATCGGGGCTCTCCTGTCGCGCGACACGATCACGCTCGAGCCCGTCGTGTCGGTCGTGAACGACAGGCTGTGCAGGGGGTGCTCCGCGTGCGTCGAGGTCTGCGAGTTCAACGCCATAGAGATTGGTGAGCTCCCCGACGACAGACGCGTGGCCATCGTCAACGAGGCGCTCTGCAAGGGGTGTGGAACGTGCGCCGTGGCGTGTCCGAACGGGGCGATATCGATACGGCACTTCACCGACGAGATGATAGAGACAATGATGGAGGCCTACCTCAAGCCCACCCCAGAACAGGGGTCAGGGTCGTGGCCGGAGGCGGATATTGGCGAAGCAGAATAGCGGCAAGACAGGTTCGAAGGCCGGGGCCAAGAAGGCCGGGGCCAAGAAGGCCGGCGCCAAGAAGGCCGGCGCCAAGAAGACCGGCGCTAAGAAGGCCGGCGCCAGGAAGACCGGCGCTAAGAAGGCCGGCGGACGTGCGCGAGAGGATGCGAAGCCCGCCGCCTTCGAGCCCAGGATCGTGGCCTTCGCCTGCAACTGGTGCAGCTACCCGGCGGCGGACGCGGCCGGTATCAACAAGATGCAGTACCCGCCCAACGCGAGGATCATTCGCGTGATGTGCGCTGGGCGCATCCACCCCGCATTCGTTCTCAGGGCGCTGGAGCTGGGCGCGGACGGCGTGCTGGTATCCGGCTGCCACGACGCTGACTGTCACTATCTGTTCGGCGCTAAGCGCGCGGGCGAGCAGTTCAAGAAGACGGCTGAGCTCGTCAGGATGCTCGGGCTCGAGTCAGAGCGCGTGCGGTTCGAACAGATATCCGCGGCCGAGGCCCCCATCTTCGTCAGAGTAATGAAGGAGTTCGTCGAGGATCTGAAGAAGCTGGGACCCAGCCCGCTAGCCAGGACCGCATCCGGAGAGCTCGAGATACCGGACGTGGTCGGGGTGGAGAAGACGTAGCGGGCGGCGCCCCGGCGCCGCCCGGACCCAGCAGTGGGACAAGGAGGCATTGTTGCAGAAGCCGGACCGTGACATCGACGTGCGTGAGGTGATGGCCGAGGCCATCCGGAAGTCCAGGGCGGTCCTCTGCTACGAGTGCGGCAAGTGCAGCGGTATCTGCCCCGTCGCGCGTTTCGACGGGAGCTTCTCCCCGAGGTCGCTGCTCATCCGCGCGGCCCGCGGGGAGACCGACAAGCTCATCCACGACCAGAACGTGTGGTCGTGCCTGACGTGCGGGCTGTGCGACACGCGCTGTCCGGTGGGTATCGACTACGGTCTTCTCACCAAGGTGATGAGGAGCATCGTGAGGCGCGAGGGCGGGGAGGGGACCTGCACCCACGGCGGAGCGGTCCAGTCGCTTACCCGCATCATGAAGGCGAAGACGCTCAAGCAGGACCGGCTCGGCTGGGTCGACAGCTCGCTCAAGACGAAGTCTAGGAGCGACACCGTGTACTTCGTCGGGTGCGCGCCGTACTTCGGCGTTCTCTTCTCGGAAACGGGCGCGTCGCCGCTCGATGGCGCCAGGGGCGCCGTCAGGCTACTGAACGCCGCAGGGATAACCCCGGCGCTTCTTCCCAACGAGCGCTGCTGCGGCCACGACATGCTCTGGAGCGGCGACGTCGAGGGCTTCCTCGCACTGGCGGGGGAGAACCTCAAGCTGCTCGAAGAGGCCGGGACGAAGCGCGTCGTGTTCTCGTGCCCGGAGGGGTACGCGCTCTTCAAGACCGAGTACCCCGCTCACTTCGGGCCGCTTCCGTTCGAGGTCGTCCACATCACGGAGGTACTGGCAGAGGCCGTAGAAACCGGCAAGCTCACGTTCGAAGACGGGCCGGACATTACGGTGACGTTCCAGGACCCGTGCCGGCTCGGCCGCCACATGGGCATCTACGACGCGCCGCGGACGATCCTCGAGGCGATGCCCGGGGTGACGCTCGCCGACATGCCCAGGTCACGTGCGCGCGCCATCTGCTGCGGCGTGGGCAACTGGATGAACTGCACGTCCTTCACGAAACAGCTCCAGGCGACGAGGCTTGCGGAGGCCGCCGGCACGGGCGCCTCGGTCCTCGTGACCGCCTGCCCGAAGTGCGAGATACACTTCAACTGCGCGTTGAACGATTCGATTCTGAAGGACGAGGTGGGTCTTGAGATCACGGATCTCATGGCCCTTGCCGCGTCCAGGCTGGGGTAGGAAAGGGAGGGCAAGCGATGGCAACCGCGGGCGGTGGAGATCTCCGTATCGGGGTCTTCGTGTGCCAGTGCGGGC
>DAOWER010000305.1 GCA_030638405.1 Candidatus Eiseniibacteriota bacterium
TCAGTTAGTATTAAACCATCAAAGTATCGATAGAGAATCAGGGATGATATGCATGTAACCGGGACGTGCTCTATCCGGCTTTGAGGGAAGGCAGGACCTTAGCGGGCAGGTCACTCGACAGAACGTGCACCTGGCTGCACCGTTCTGTCAGGCAGGTAGCGGCACGGAGGCCAATATGCCACATGCGCTCACACTCAGCGTGAGTGAGAGCGCGGGTTCTGTTTCGCCAGGATACTGGGATGGAGAGTGACGGCGGGTACCAGGGTCTTCTCGCTGGACCCCAAGGTAAGATCGTTCAGTTGTGTTGGCGCGCTCCTAGGACGTCGTCTCGACCGCGCGGGGGAACAGGATCTCGAGGAGAGTCGGAGCCACCGGTCTCGACATGATCCTCGTCGAGACTTCCTCGGCGCCCAGGATACCTTCCTCCGTGATGATTCCCTCGACGAGCGACAGGGGGACGCGCTCGAAGTAGCGGTTCTCGACCGTCACCCCCGGCGGGGGATCGGCCATGACCTCACTCGGGTCCCAGACGCGGTCCGGGCGTCCCCTCGCGCCTTCGGCTATGAACTTGTCGAGCAGCGCCGCAACGTAGACCGGAACACCGGCCTCTTTCGCCGCCACCGCCAGCGGGTACGTTCCCACCTTGTTAACGAAGTCGCTTTCCGAAACCGCGTCGGCCCCGACCAGCACCAGCTGGGTCCGCTCGACCAGCCCGGGGAGTGCCGCGTCGACCACCAGTGTGACGGGTATGCCCCACGCGGGGAGACTGGTTCCGAACTCGACCCCCTCGTTGGAGGGGCGGGATTCCGAGACCACGACGCTGACCTCTACGCCGCTTCTGACCGCGGCGTCCAGAACCGCACGAACGCTCTCGCTCGTGCTCACCGTCGCGACCGTGCCACCCGCAGGCACCAGCGCCGCTCCCTCGAGCCCGAGCTCCTCGAGCTGCGTCTCGCCCGATTCCCAGATCCTGCTGCACTCCATGTAGACGACGCGCCTGGCTGTGTCCGGGGAAACGCCCGACAGAATGGACCTCTCAGCAGCGCTGAGCACCTGGCTGACGAGATTGATGATGGAAGCCATCTCGCGCTTCGCTCTGACAAGCTCACGACAGGCCTTGTGGAGCTCTTCCCAGAACGCCCCGGGATTCGAGGCTTCGGAGGCCTCGACCATCTCGGCCAGTTCTCTCGCCGCCAGCCTCGTGAGCACGGACGCGCTCGATGTGGAGTCCTTCGCTATGGCCTCGAACAAGGTAGTTTCCTTTCGTCCCCGTGTCAGGCGTATCTCGACATGGCCTCGACGGGGTCCAGTTTCGATGCCTTCAGGGCGGGGTAGAGGCCGAACAGGAACCCCACGGCCACCGAGAACGACATGCCCAGCGCCACGCCGGTCATCGACACCGGGATGACGAAGTCCTGGCCCATCTGTGTGGCGGCGAACGTGATGAGGGCGCACAGGCCCGCGCCGAGCGCGACTCCGATCAGACCTCCCACGACGCTGATGGTCACGGACTCCACGATGAACTGCTGGAATATGGCCCGGTCCTCGGCGCCGACGGCCTTCCTTATGCCGATCTCACGCAGGCGTTCGTTGACAGAGATGATGAGGACCGAAAGGAGCCCGATTCCTCCGACGAGAAGCGAGACCGTGGCGATGCTGGAGAGGATCGTGTTCCACGTGCTCGTGATCTGCTCTACCCCCGCGATGGCCTCGGCTATCTGCTCGGCGACGTTCTCTATCTGGAAGTCCTCTATCTGACGGTGCTCCCTGACGAGCGTCGTGTGTATCTTCTCGTAGGCCGCACCGATGTCCGAGCCGTCGCGGATCCTGATGGCCAGGTAGTCGACGCGCTTGGAGCCCGTGAGATAGTGCATGCTCGTGGTCACGGGTATGTAGACGCGCTCCTGGTCCTCCTCCTGGCCGCTGTTCCCGAACATCTCGCTGAACTCCTTCATCCGGAGCACACCCACGATGCGGAAGCTCTGGTTGTCGATGAGCATGTCCTCGCCGACCGCGTTGGCTTCGCCGAAGAGGTCCTCCTTGATCAACTGGCCGAGGACGACCACTCGCGCGCTTTTCTCGACGTCGATCCACGTGAGCGGCCGGCCCTCGCCGATCTCGAGCTTGAGAAGCGGAAACCCGTCGGGGGTGGCGCCGAAGACGTGGAAGTGCCTGGCCTCGCTGCCCGCGCGCCCGACGACGCGCGAGTCTACGGCGGGAGTGAGCCACTCTATCTCGGGGACCTCTCTTCGGAGTACCTCCGTGTCCTCGAGCGTCAGCCCCTTGGAGGCCTTGAGGCTTGCCAGGCCGTCGGGATTGTCGGGCGGCCTGGACCCGACGAAGAAGACGTTGTCGTAGCCCAGCTGGTCGAAGTCCTCCATGATGCGCGTGCTGATGCCGCCGACGAACGAGAACATGGCGATGACGGACGCGACGCCGACGACGATGCCGAACAGCGTCAGCGCCGAGCGCAACTTGTGCGACCAGATGGAGGCGAGTCCTCCGCCGATGCTTTCGAGGACGTTCACGTGTTCTGTATTCTCCTATTCGTAGCGGAGCGCTTCGACCGGGTTCAGCCTGCCCGCCTTCATCGCCGGGAAGAGCCCGAACACGAGCCCCACGCCGACGGCGCACAGGAACGCGGACAACATTATCCCGGGCGAGAGCGACGTGGGCATACCCAGCACGCCGCTGACGACGGCGACCAGGCCGAGACCCACGACCAGCCCGACGACGCCGCCCGCTGCCGTCACTACCACGGCCTCCACCAGGAACTGCATGAAGAGGTCACGGTCAGAAGCGCCTATGGCCTTCCTGACGCCTATCTCGCGGATGCGCTCCGTGATGGACGCCAGCATGATGTTCGCGATGACCACGCCGCCGACGAAGAGTGAGACGAAGGCGATGGCCCAGAAGATGATGTTGAAGAAGCCCTCTTGCTCGCTTCGCTGCTGCATCTGCTCAGACTTGGCCTCGAGGTTGAAGTCCTCGACGCCGTGGCGCCGCGTCAGCAGCGTTCTGGTCTCCTCCATCAGCGTGGGGACCAGGTCGACCGTCTTGGCGGCTATTTCGAGCCCGCCCAGGCGGTCGCTGACGGTGAACCGCTTGATCATCGTCGTGATGGGTATGTAATGCGAGCGGTTGAACCACTCGAGGACGTTCCTGTCGCCTCCGGCCCCTCCACCCTGGAAGTAGAACTCCTTCTTGGCCATGATGCCGACCACCACGAACGGCACGCCGTCCACCAGGATCGTCTTGCCGATGGCCTCCTGGTCTCCGAAGAGGTCGTCCCTGTAGGTGGGGCCCATCACGATGACGTTAGCGTAGTTCTCGCAGTCCTTGTCGGAAAGCCACCGTCCCTCGCCGAGTGGCATGGTGTCGGCGTAGGGGTACTCGCGGTTCGTGCCCAGGACCTTCATCTGGTACGTCTTGTCTCCGTACGATACGGTCTGGAAGCGCACGATCTCCGGATCGACGTAGCCGACGCTGGAGCATTCGTCCTGGATGGCCTGAGCGTCCCGGTACGTAAGCTGCTCCGAGGCCTTCTCCGCGGCGGTCATCATCAGGTGGTCGATGCGCCTGTTGGTGATGCGTATCTCCCTCAGGCCCCCCATCTCGTCGAAGAACGCCAGCGATTGCTGTTCGCCGCCCCGCATGAGCGCCAGAACCGTGACGACAGACGCGACGCCCAGGACTATGCCGACGACGGTGATAACGGCGCGGCCCCTGTGAGAGGCCATGTCTCGCACGCCCGCACCGATGCTCTCGACCAGATTCACCTAGCGCGGCCCTCCGTTGCCCCTGTCCTCCGCGACCGCGCCGTCCTCGAAGCGGACGATCCTATGCGCGTGGTCGGCCACGTTGGCGTCGTGTGTGACGATGACGACTGTGCGTCCCTCGCGGTGCAGGCCGTCGAGAATGTCCATGATCTCGCGTCCGGTCTTCTGGTCCAGGTTGCCCGTGGGCTCGTCGGCCAGCAGGATGCTGGGCTTGTTGACCAGAGCTCTCGCGATCGCGGCGCGCTGTCGCTCGCCGCCAGAGAGCTCGTTGGGCTTGTGTCTGAGCCTGTGCCCCAGGCCCAGACGCTCCAGCTGCTCGGAGGCCTTTTGCGCGCGCTCGGCCTTGCCCATCGACCCGTGGTAAACGAGCGGCAAGGACACGTTCGAGACCAGGTCGATCCTCGGGAGCAGATTGAAGTTCTGAAAGACGAACCCGATCTTCTTGTTGCGCACGCGGGCCAGGTCACGCCCCTGGAGGCCCGAAACCTCGCTTCCGTCCAGCACGTAGCTGCCCGAAGACGGCGTGTCCAGGCATCCGAGGATGTGCATCAGCGTCGACTTGCCCGACCCCGAGGGCCCCATGATGGCCAGGTACTCGCCCTCGCTGATCTCCATGGACACGCCCCTCAAGGCCTGCACCTCCACCGCGCCCAGGTCGTAGCTCTTGGTGAGGTCCCTCGTTGCGATCAGCACGCTAGCCCCTCCCGCCGCGGGCCATGCGCTGACGTCTCTCTTCGTCCTCCGAGAGCTCTCCACCCTCGAGTTCCGGATCGTAGAGCGTCACTGTCTCGCCCTCTTCGAGTCCCTCCACGATCTCGACGGTCGAGATGTTGCTGATCCCGGTGACGACGTCACGCTCGATCGGCTCGTCCTCGCTGCCGTCCATCACGTAGGCAACGTAGCGCCCCTGCTTCTTGAACACGGCCTCGACAGGGACCGTGAGTATGTCCGTCTTGTGGTCGCCCTGGATCTCTATGTTGGCGGTCATGCCGGGCCTGAGGCGCTCGTCCGAGTCGAGGATGTCGATCTCGACGTCGAAGATCTTCACCCCCTGCTCGTCGCGCGCAGCCGGTGCGATGTGAGTGATGAGGCCGTTGTACTTGACGTTGGGATAGGCGTCGACGTCGATGACCACGTCCTGCCCGAAGCGTATCCTGCCCACGTCGACTTCGTTGACTCCCGCCCGGATCTGCATCTTCGAGAGGTTGGCGACAATCATGAGGGTCGTACCGCTGGTGTACGACACGGCGCCGGAGGTTACGATCTCGCCTTCTTCCACGTCGACGCGGATGACCGAACCCGACGCGGGGGAGAGGATCTCGAGAAGCTCCTCCGCCTCCGCCTCGAGATCCATCGAGACCCCGTCCTCCTCGGCTAGCCTCATCTGCTCGAAGGCCGACCGGTACTCGATCTTCGCGATATCGTAGTCGTCCTTCGAGAGACGGAGCTCCTCGTCCGAGATGTGGCCGGCATCGTGAAGCTCGATGTCCCGTTCGTAGTCCTGTCTCGCGCGGTCCATGTTCACCCTGGCACGACCGTACCCGCTCTTCAGGCTCGCGACCGTCCGCGCTTGGGCCATGTCGGGCTCGACCTTCGCGAGCAGGTCGCCCTTGAGGACGGTCTGGCCCTCGCTGACGTGCAGGCTCCTGATCTTCCCGCTGATCTTGGACTTCACCATCACCATCGCCTCGGGCTGGATCTCACCGACCTCGGTCAGAAGAACGGAGATGTCGCCCGTCTCACACGTGCCCGTCCGCCCGCCCAGGATCGTCTCCCCGCCTTCGGACGCCGTCTGGGCGTTCGCCTCACCGTCTCCGCGCCTGCTCTGCTGGACGATCACCACGATGATCACAAGTACCACGATGACCGGGACTATCCACTTGAGGTGCCTCTTCATCCTGTTCCCCCCGTGCGTGCCGTTCAGGAATGCGCTCTGTCCTGGGTTCCACTTCAGATTCTACTCGACACATTGGACACCGGCAAGCAGCGTCAGGTTTGGCCCGACACCGTAGAAACCGCCCGCTCTTCCGTGTATACTCGACCTGTTCCACGTCCATTCGGCCCAAAGTATCGCAGGCGGATCGCCCGACCCCCACCAGGCCGGGCGTCGCGCATGGGTCCGGAGTCATGAATGGGCGCGTCGTCGCGCCCCGCCTCGGCATCTGACGCGGCGGAGGCCGCTTTCCAGGGACTAGACTGATGGTCAGGCTCGAGAACATCTCCATGTCCTTCGCCGGCAAGCCGCTCCTCAAAGGCCTGAACTGGCGCGTCGGCGATGCCGACAGGGTCGGCCTGGTCGGGGCCAACGGCTCCGGCAAGACCACGCTGCTCCACCTCATCCAGGGCACCATCTCTCCGGACACCGGACGGGTCACGTGCTCCAAGGGGACGACGTACGGCTATCTGCCCCAGGAGGGCCTGACGCTGTCCGGAAGGACCCTCTTCGATGAGGTGCTGACCGTCTTCAGCGACCTCTCGCGCATCGAAGACCGCATGCGGGAGCTGGAACATGAGATGGCCGATCTGCCCGACGAGGGGGTCAGACACGACCGGGTGATGCGCGAGTACGCAATCCTCCAGCACGAATTCGAGGCCAGGGACGGCTTCACGATCGAGGCCCGGGCCGCGGCGGTGCTGGCGGGGCTCGGGTTCGCCGAGAGCGACCGCGACAGGCTGACTGACGAGTTCAGCGGCGGGTGGCAGATGAGGATCGCCCTCGCGAAGCTCCTGCTCCAGCGTCCGACCGTGCTCCTTCTGGACGAGCCGACCAACCACCTGGATCTCGAGTCCATCATCTGGTTGGAGGACTACCTGAACGCGTACCCGGGAGCGGTGGTCCTCGTGTCGCACGACCGGTCCTTCCTCGACCGGGTCGTCTCCCGCATCAGCGAGCTGGGAGTAGAGGGTCTGGTCGATTACCACGGCGGCTACGCGTCCTTCCAGGAGCAGCGAGAGAAGCGACGCGAGACGCTGGCGGCGACCCGCAGGCAGCAGGAGCGTCAGATAGCCCATCTCCAGCGCTTCATCGACACATACCGAGCCGACAAGACGAAGAGGGCCCTGGTCAACAGCAGAATCAAGATGATAGAGCGCATCGATCTGGTCGAGGTCCCGCGCGACAGGCGAGCGATGCACTTCCAGTTCCCCCAACCCACCCGCGCGGGGGCCGTCGTGGTCGCGCTACGGAGAGTGCGGCAGGCCTACGACGAGAAGGTGGTCTTCGACGACCTCGATCTCGAGATTTCGCGCGGTGAACGTGTGGCGCTCGTGGGAGTGAACGGCGCCGGCAAGTCCACCCTGATGAAGATCATCGCCGGGAGGATCCCTCTCGCCGCCGGGGAGGCGAAGCTCGGCAGCAACGTCGCCCTCCAGTACTTCGGGCAAGACCCGGGCCGCGAGTTGAATCGCAGCAACACGGTGCTCGGGGAGCTGCAGTCCGTGTCGCCCGACCACATGCGGCCGCGGCTGCGCACGCTCCTGGGCTCGTTCCTCTTCTCAGGGAACGACGTTGAGAAGAAGGTCGGCGTGCTGTCCGGCGGTGAGAAGAGCAGGTTGGTGTTCGCCAGGATGCTCCTGAACCCCGTGAACCTGCTCCTGCTCGACGAGCCGACCAATCACCTGGACGTGGCGTCCCGGGAGGTGCTCGAGCAGGCGCTTGAGCGATACGAGGGCACCATCTGTTTCGTCTCCCACGACCGGTCGTTCATGGACGCGATCGCCACGAAGGTGCTCGAGGTGTCTGACGGCCGCGTGAAGACCTACCTCGGGAGCTACAGCGATTACCTGTGGAAGAAGGAGCAGGAGCGCGTCGAGGCGGAGGGGGCGAGCGGCCCGGCGGCGTCCTCGCGGAACGGAGGCGTCCTCGCGGACGACTCCCCGCGCGGGAGGAGAGGCCCGAAGAGCAAGGAACGGAAGCGGCGTGAGGCGAAGGCGCGCCAGCGCGCCTCCGGTGTGAAGGCCGCGGACCGCAGGGAACGTCGCGAAGTGCTGGACGAGATCACCCGGAGCGAGAAGCGTCTCGAGGCCATAGAGCTGGCGCTGCTCGACACGTCGGCGCACACCGACGGCGAGAGAATGAAGACGCTCGTGACCGAGCAGAGAGCGCTCAGGTCCAGAGTGGATGAGCTGTACGAGACGTGGGCGGAGCTGGAGGACTGAGTCCCGAGGATCCCGCGCGCCACCGCCACATCCCGGGGCCGCCGCGAGCGGCGCGCACCCGAGAGCCGACGAGCTGAAGGCCCCACATGACGAAGCCGGGCCCCACGGGGGCCCGGCTTCCGTGTGATTCACCTGCGCGGTGCTGCCGCTACTTCAGAAGGACGACCTTCCTGGTCAGCACCGTGTCTTCAGCCGTCAGACGGACGAAGTAGATGCCCGACGCGACGGGCACACCGTGTGAGTCCGTGCCGTCCCACGTCGCTGACCCGCGGCCACCGGTCACTCTTCCGCTGGCGAGTGTCGTCACGCGCACGCCGGCGATGTTGAAGACCGCGAGGTCGACGTCGGCCCCGCCGTCCGGAACGGCGTAGGCGATCGTAGTGACGGGGTTGAACGGATTGGGCACGTTCTGGTCGAGCTTCGCTCCGGACACCGACCAGGGCTCGTCCTCGGGCACGCCGACCTCGAGCTCGTAGCCGTAGTAGCCCGTGCGCCGGATGTTGTGACGCCAGTTGGGCCACTCGACGCCGTCACCGGCTTCGTAGCCGCCCTCGGTGTCCCAGACGTAGACCATGCCGTCCATACCGGAGACGATGACCTCAACGTCGCTGTCGAGGTCGATATCGGCAAGGGTCGGGGAGGAGAAGATCTCGCCGTCGGTCAGGATGGGCCACCCATCCAGCAGGGCGCCGTCGGTGTCGTATCCGTATACCTTGCGGTTGTAGGAGCCCACGACTATCTCGACGTCCGAGTCCCCGTCGATGTCTCCCACCGACACACTGCCGCGCTTGCCCTGAAGGGGGCCGGCGCCGTCTTCCATCGTCTGCGGCCACCCGGGGTAGACGTCACCCTCCCAGGTCCAGACGTTGATCTTCCCATCCGAGCTGGGCATCAGGATCTCGAGGTCGCCGTCTCCGTCCAGGTCGGCGAGCGTCGGCGACGCGGCGAAGTCGTCGGTCTGCGCGCACGTCTTGGGCCAGTTCGGGAACGGCAGTCCGTCGCTGGAGAGGAGCCAGATCTGGTCGCTGTTCGATCCGGCGACGACCTCTATCTGGCCGTTGTCGTTCACGTCGCCGACCGCGATGGAGGATCTGGCGTCACCTCCCACGTTGACCGGCCATCCAGACACCGCTGTGCCGTCGGCGTTGAAGCAGTAGACGCTGTCTGAA
>DAOWER010000031.1 GCA_030638405.1 Candidatus Eiseniibacteriota bacterium
CAAAGCGTTGCGCGAGCGGCTCAAGGACTGGAAGGGCGGCAAGCTGGTCGTGCACCTGAACAAGATGCCGGTCAAGTGTCCCGTGGCCCCTCTCGTGTTCACCCTCCTGGCGGAGGGCTTCTGCACCAAACGGAACGTGCGCAACGAGACGGAGATCAGCTATCTCTCCCCCCTCTCAGAGGCCTTCACTAAGCACAACTGCGCAGTCGTGCTGGGGAGCATGCTGGACGAAAAGCGGATCGACTTCGTGGCAGACTTCCAGTGCGAACGCATTGACACTGAGAACAAGAAGCTCATCTCGTTCGATGGCAGGGAGGTCGAATACGACCTGCTGGTCACGGTCCCCACCAACATGGGTGACCCCTGCATCGCGCGGTCGGGACTGGGCGATGACCTCAACTTCGTACCCACCGATGTGCACACGCTGCAGTCGAAGGCGCACGAGAACATCTTCGTGATCGGCGATGCGACGAACCTGCCGAGTTCCAAGGCTGGATCCGTGGCGCATTTCCAGGCCGAGGTGCTGACCGGTAACATCCAGCGCTTCATAGCCGGGCAGCCGCTGAAACCCGGATTCGATGGACACGCGAACTGCTTCATCGAGTCGGGGCACAACAAGGCGTTCCTCATCGACTTCAACTACGAGGTCGAACCGCTTGAGGGAGCCTTCCCGCTGCCGGTGGTGGGACCGTTCAAGCTGCTCAAAGAGACACGGATCAACCACATGGGCAAGCTCGCCTTCCGCCAGATCTACTGGAACATGTTGCTGAAGGGGCTTCCAATGCCGGGAATCACCGCCACCATGTCCATGGTGGGAAAGAAGACCGATAAGAAGAGAGGAGCATAGACACATGCCAAGTGCCACGATAGCGGGCGTCACCGTCGATGTGAATGAAGAGGGCTTCATGACTGACCGCGGTCAATGGACTCGGGCCATCGGCGAGGCCATCGCGGCCGAGCTGGGGATGACCCCGATGACCGACTCGCACTGGAAGGTGATCGACTTTCTGCAGAAGGACTACGCCGAACAAGGTGTGATGCCCAGCATCCGGCGCGTCAAGAATGCAGGGGGCATTCCGACCAAGGAGCTGTACGCGCTTTATCCGGATGGCCCGCTGAAAAAAGCATCCAGGATCGCGGGGCTGCCCAAACCCTCCAGTTGCATCTAACACGCCAGGAGATGTCCTCATGTCAGAAGCAAACGGCAAGATCAAGAAGGTCTCTCTTGTATGTTCCAAGGGGTCGCTTGAAGGTATCTACCCGGCCCTTATCATGGCCAACGGGGCGCGAATGGAGGGGATCGAGGCTTCGATCTTCTTCACGTTCTTCGGTCTCTACGCCGTCCTCAAGAAGTTCAACACGAAGATCAAGATCGCTACCGTCGGCAATCCCGCCATGCGGGTCCCCGACGCCAAGGGCATGCCGTTGCCGACCATCCTGGGTGCGATCCCGGGGATGTCCACGTTCGCGACACGGATGATGCAGAAGGAGATGGAGCAGCTCGACATTCCGCCTATCCCCGAGTTCATAGAGATGATCCGTGACGCCGGAGGCCATCTCTACGCCTGCAAGGCCACGGTTGACATGTTCCATCTGAAGCCGGAGGACTTCTGCGACGAGCTGGAGAAGGTCCTGACCGTCGGCGAGTTCTACGAGCTTTCGGCCGGCGCGCAGATCATCTTCACGTAGGGAGCAGTAACGCGGCTGTGTGGAATGAGAGAAGGGGGCTGCCGGGTGGCGGCCCCCTTCCTGATGTCCCCATGTCTCGGGATTCCCGGGACGGGCCCGGCGGTCGCCGAGCCCGTCCGCTATCTGCCTCAGCTAGGCATCGGAGACGGCGCCAGCACCCTCAGCAGGTCGACGCCTGAACAAGTAGATCGCCCAGCTTACCGTGTCCCGTCCCCACTTCAGGTACATCGACTTCTCCTTCGACACGCGCTCCACCAGCTCGGGCACGTCGGGATCGTCCACGTGGGTGCGGGCGTACTCGGACGACGCAAACCACTGGAGACCCTCGTATCTGTCCCAGTCGTCCTTGTTGCTCACGAGCGTGTGCACGAGTTCGAGTCCTCGCTGCTCCCCCGCCTCGACGTTCCCCGCGTGGCTTCCGATGCTGTCCCTCGGGAGTCCGGACGCCTGCAGGTAGTCCTCTGACGGCTCCTGCAGCCAGTACGGCTCTCCCGCGATGACCCAACCACCGGGCCCGACCATGTTGACCAGCGCGTCCAGAGTCCCCGCGTGCCCGCCGAAGACCCAGCTCGCACCGAGGCAGGAAGCCAGGGTGAAGCTGTGTGGTTCGTCGGGCTTGAATTCAGCGCCGTCCATCTCTTTGATTACGATGGCCGAGTCCGGCACCCGCGCCTTGAGCCTCCTCTCCGCGTCGGCGACGCAGAAGGGAGAGATGTCGACGCCAACGCCGCTCACACTGCAGGCCTCTGCGAGACGGATCAGGAACTCGCCCTTCCCGCAGGCGATGTCGACCACACGCGCGTCGGAGGGAAGCCGCACGAGGTCTACCAGTCGCCCGAGCTTCTCCTCGCTGGTGGGATTGCACACTACGTGCTCTCTGTGAGTGATGTCGTAGAACTTCCACATGTCCATTGTTGGTTCCTTTGTATGTTCAGCGGACCGCCTGTGACTCGGGGGTGAAGGGCACGCGGTACGCACCGCCGAAGGGTCCCTTTGCAGACCCCGCGGCACAAGCGTCCGTCAGGTTCGTCAGCTAATCAGGTCTCACGGGCCACCTGACCCACCGGGAGCTGTCCAACCGCCCCGGCGCAGATGCCCGATGAGAACAGTGTGGGTATCAGGAATCACACAGCTGCCACAGCGTCCGCTACCGCTCCCGCCCAGCAGCTCACTCTCAACCACTTGACGTGACTCATCCACTCTCCTAGCAGAACATGCCCGCCGGCGCGGTCTGCAGACCGCCTGTGACCCGCGGGCCACTCAGTGCAGTGCTAGTCCCCCGTACGAATCGTCGAGGATGGCTCGAACAATAGCACGTCGGCCTCCTCCTCCGCCACAGGGCGATGCTCCACCCCACGCGGCACCACGAAGAACTCGCCCTCAGACAGCTCCACCGTCTCGTCCGGCATCTCCAGCCGGATCGCGCCCCTGATCACCAGAAACAGCTCGTCCTCGTTGGAGTGCGTGTGCCGCTTGAACTCCCCGAGGAACTTGACCACCTTCACCTGCTGCCCGTTCAGCTCGGCAACAACCTCGGGTGCCCAATGCTCCATGATTCCCGCGAGCCTGTCTGCCAGCGTGACCTTAGACATCTGCCGCCATCTCCCATCCGGTCAGCCAACCGGCAATCGGGTGGCGCAGGTCCACTCTTGCACACAGCGTGAGAGAGTGCCAGGGCTATTCCTGAGCACCAGTCCAACTGTTGGCCGCCCGACGAGCCTCTCTGCCCCCACCCGATTCGTGTGGACTTGCCCCACCGCACCGGGCTACAATGACGCTTCTGGGCGTTGTCAGCCCTCGTTTGATTCCCCCCGATGGCGTGCGTGCCTCGAGTTCGCGCCGCGGGGGCGACGGACGCAACAGCTCGGGGCGCTTCCTCACGCAATACGGAGGGAAGAGTGGCAGCCAACAGAGTTACAGTGGCACCGGACAAGGTGCATGAGACCATCGCGGGCCACATGCTGGCGGACGGGTTCGACCTCGTCTTGGACCTCGAGAAGAGCAAGGGCACACGGCTGTATGATTCAAAGAGTGGCAAGTACATGCTCGACTTCTTCACCTGCTTCGCGTCGTCCCCCATCGGGTTCAATCACCCGAGGATGACCGAGCCGAGCTTCGTGGAGAAACTCGGGAAGGTAGCGATCAACAAGCCCGCCAACTCCGATCTGTACACCACTGAGATGGCCGAGTTCGTGGAGACGTTCGCCACCATCGCGACGCCTCAGACGCTTCCGAACCTCTTCTTCGTCAGCGGTGGAGCGCTCGCCGTCGAGAACGCCATGACGACCGCGTTCGACTGGAAGGTGCGGAAGAACATGGCGAAGGGAATCAACTCCCCCGACACCCCCGCGGCGCAGATCAAGGGAATGAAAATCATCCACTTCAAGCAGTCCTTCCACGGGAGGACCGGCTACACGCTCAGCCTGACCAACACGTTCGACCCGCGCAAGACGCAGTACTTCCCACAGTTCGACTGGCCGCGCGTCCTGAATCCGACGATCAAGTTCCCGCTTGAGGGCAAGAACCTCGAGGACGTGGTTGCCG
>DAOWER010000056.1 GCA_030638405.1 Candidatus Eiseniibacteriota bacterium
ACTTCCGCAATGACTCCGACAAGCGTGTGGAGCAGGGAATCCGCTACCCCTTCCCCGTAGACAGGTTCCATCTCTACCCGAGGATCGTCCGCGTCTGGGAGAAGAACGGAGACGACCTGAGGCCGATGGGATTCGTGCACAGGGACCGCTCCGTACTGTGGAGCATGGAGTTCGAAGCGCACGAGGAGAAGGTGGTCCGGGTCGACTACGTGCAGGAGATCAAGCGGCCGCGTGCCGTCTACATCGTGACAACCACGAAGGAGTGGAAAAGGCCGATCGAGTTGGCCGAGTTCGAGTTCCGGATCCCGGCCGAACTGGACAGTGTCAGTCTCTCGTTCGAGCCCGACACGCGGACGGTCGTCGGCGACACGATCGTCTACTACATGAAGCAGACCGACTTCATGCCGGACGCGGACCTGGTGGTGACGTGGAAAGAGTAGGACGTCCGTCGGTAGCGAACCGACCGTGACTCGAGACCGGCCAACAGGAAGCCCGAGGGCGTACCCCGCCCCCGGGCTTGTTCTTCGTTATGCGCCGCTCCTGCAGCCGGTTCTCGACCGCCCTCGATCCTAGAGCAGGCCCGACTGGTCCTTCTTCTTCTCCTTCTTCTCCTTCTTCTTCTGCTTCTTCTCCTTCTTGGACAGAACGGCCTTCTTCTTGTTCTCGTGACCGACTCTCTCTCTGCGGTACATACAGTCACCTGCCCTTCGCTACAGGTCGAACCCGGGATTCACCGTCCGTGTCTCGCCCGGCGCTCCGGTGAAGCCGAGTTCGTAGGTTCTGTTGATCAGGAGCCTCCCGCCCTCATCGTACAGGAAGAGCTTGAGGGACTCGAAAGCTCCGCTCGACCGCGGGTAGGGAATGAACGCGCGTATCTGCTGCGTGTCCCGGTACAGCAGATGGGCGCCATCCGTGTGGTCCTCCGGGAGATCGCCCTCCATGCTGACGTTCCATGGGTAGACACCCTTGATGGGAGAACCGGAGCTCGTCGACTCTGCAATGAGGAAGACATATCCCCTGGCGCGTTCGTACGAGTCCGCCGGATTCGTGAAGTCCAGCGTCACCTGCAGGCCCCGGTCGGGGGATGTCCGCCACTCATAAGTTATCTCGCTCAAAATGACTACGGGTTCAAGCTTCGTGTCCTCGCTGCGCCCGCGATCGGGAACCCCGCGAGTCCTCGCCGCTGCAACCGCCTCCTCGTCCAGCGGCTGCTGCTCGGACTCAACGGCGGGCTCATCGGAACTCGTGCACCCGGCAAGGATGAGACAGCCAAAAAGCACAAACACCAGCACCACGATTAGTCTGTTCATAGATTCTGCCCTCTACCTGTTGGTCCGGATCGCCGGATCCCTCCACCACTCTTGTTCTTAGTAATGCGGACGCCCACCTGGCCACCGGCTCGCCTACGCCTCGCGCCTCCTACCGGGCGGGAGTGCGGACGGTCTCCCCGTCCACGGTGTACTCGATGATCCTGATGCCCAGCCTGTTGAAGACCCTCATGATGCCCAGGGAGAGCTCCGCCACTCGGCCACCGGGGATCGCGCTCTCCGCGAGCTTTATATGAGTCGCGTCAACACTGCCGTCCCCGATGGTCGGGTCCAGGGCGTACCACGTCTCGCCGGTCCAGACCTCGACCCACATGTGGTAAGCGAACTCACCGTGAGCATGGACGACACCCGACACCATCTTCGTCGGGATCGAGACGGAGCGAGTCATCGCCGCCATCAGCACCGCGTGTTCGCTGCAGTCGCCGCTCATGCGCTCGAGCACCTCTCTCGCCGAAGCGAACGCCACGCCCATTCCCTTGTCCTCGACGAAATCGAAGACCCAGCGCTCGATCTGTGTCGCGCCCTTCCAAGAATCCTGCTCAGAGCCCCACACCGACTTCGCGGCGGTGCCCAGAATGCGCGGATACCACGTCTGCATCAGCGGATTGCCGTCCAGGTAGTCCTTCAACGGAGTGCTTCTCACCGGGAACTTGATCGTGGTCCCCGGCTCGGGCACCACGCGCGAGACGCGCAGGAGAACGCCGCGGTCGGTGGTCCCCTCGATGCGCTGCCTGACATCCTCGGTCAGAAACTCCGAGATATCGCCGCCCTCTACCCATATCTCGTAGAGCGCGTCGTCGACGTCGTGCGTCGAACGTATCGCGACGTTGGTCGCGATCGTCGAAACCGCCAGGATGTCCGCCGCCTCTCTCTCCCGAAGGGCAGCGTCGCTCGTGGTCCTCTCGCGGGCCGTCTCGATCCCCGGCACCTCCTCGCGCCAGAGCTGGCCGTCCGCGCCTCTCCACTCGATGAACTCCATGCCCTCGTAGAGGTCGGACGTCAGCACGAGCTTCGTGACGTCACGGGTCTCCCCGAGGAGGTCGAGTTTCTCGGGACCGACGACGCGCACCGCATAGGTTGTGATCTCCTCGAAATCCGGATCGAAGGTCCGGAACGAGTACTCACTGCCGACCCTGAATCCCTGCGAGACGTGCAGCGCCTCAATCGCCCTGGGGAACAGCACGTCGCCGTCGTGCGTGACCGTACTGAACACGGCGTCCCTGCCGTCGGACTTCCGCAACCGCAGCCTGTCCGGTCCGACCGTCACCTCAAGTTCCATCGTCTCGACCGCCATCTTCCGGGTCTGGCGATAGCTCAGAGGTTGGCCGTCCGGAGACTCGACCCACTCGTCGACCCCCTTGATCGAGACGAGGTCCTCACCGCGTCTCATGGTGAAGTCGGATTCGACCGTGGTCGTTACCTGCCCGTCGGCACCTCTCACAACAGTCTCGTGCATGTAGCCCATGGCTGCGCCCGCAAGGCTGGCCTCGAACCAGGCGTCACCGAGGTCTTCCGCCGGCGCCGCCGATGCGAGCAACGCTGCTGCCACTGCGAGCGCCGCGGGCGCGCTCCGTGTCCACGTGTTCACCAGTACCCCTCCGTCGGTGCGGCCGAGGTGTGATCCTCAACGCGTGATGTCTGCGTCTCTCAGTTCGTCCCCTCTGCCTCTAGTTGGGCAAGACGCTCCTGCAGGGCCGCCTTCCGCGAGCGAAGGTGCTCCAGTTCTATCCAGAGGCGGTTGACGCTGCGTCTCAGATCGGCGTCCTCGTTCATCTGAAGATCCGTCAGACTCGCTTTGTACATCTCCTCGGCGTTGAGTATATCGTTGTCGATGTCGGCGATCTGTCTCAGGATGACGTCCGGGCTGTCGGGGAGAGCAGAGCTCTTGGTCCCGGCGCATCCGACCACCGTAACGATACATACAGCTGCGAGCAAGAAGACGGCCACACTCCCGACCCGTCGAGTCATGTTACCTCCTAGTCAGCCGGCCCAGGGCCGCACACGCTGCGCGCGCGGTTGAACCGACAGTCAGACGCCTGCGGCAGAGTCAGCAGGCACGAAACTTGTTATTGTCATTCTAGGGGGCGGCTCGAAGCAGTGTCAACCCCCTCTTGCCGTCGAATGGAGCGGCAGGACCGGCAGTCCGTGCGGCGTCACAGCGCACATCGCAACTGAAGGAATGCACGTTGGGGCTCGGCTCCCCTCCGGATTCTTGACAGCGGCCCTCCATCGTGCCACAATTGTGACGAGGGAATCAGCTCTTCATTCGATGATCGGCGTGAGCGCCCGGGTACAGGCGGGAATCAGAGATGCACAACTGGCACGAACTCGAACCGGAGATAGCGCGCATCGCGGCGCGCCTCACCCCTGATGAGATGCTCCAGCAGGATCTCGCACAGGAGATGCGGATCGACATCTGGCGAGCTCCCGAAGGGAAGCCGAAGGGGTGGTATCTCTCCAGTGCGAGGTGGCAGGCTCTGAAATTCATGACCCGGACGGCCAT
>DAOWER010000139.1 GCA_030638405.1 Candidatus Eiseniibacteriota bacterium
CGGTGTTGTCGACGATCTCTAATCCGGTCAGCGTCACCGTGCTCCGGCGCGCCACCACTCCGGCGTCCGTCGCGGCGCCGTCGGGATCGCGCTTCCCTCCGGTGATCGTGAGTTCCGTCACTGTCGAGCCGCGGCTGTCCTCGAAGTAGACGCCGTACCCGGCGTTCGTCTCGAGGACGGTCTCGCCCGCGCCGCTGCCGATGATATGCAGGGCGATGCCTCTGATCACGAAGCCGACCGTCACCTCAACGTCCGTGAGGTGCTCCTCGCAGTTTCCACAGAGGTTCTCCACGAAGCTCCCCGGCTCGGCGGTGTAGGTACCCGGCGCGAGCCTGAGGACGTCACCGTCGACGGCGTGGTCGATGGCGAACTGAAGGTCGCGGTAGGGGTCGTCGAGCGAGCCCGTGCCGAACGCGCCGTCGTCCAGGTCGTCGACGTAGATAGTGGCCGATCGAGACGGATGTGGGGCCAGCAACGCCAGAAGGACCGCCATCCAGACCGTGATTCTCATGTGACACCTCCTGCCCTCGGTCACCGTCGCTGCCTGCCGCGGGACCTCCGGAGGAACTCACCGCGTCCCACCCACGACGCGAGTCCGGACGGGGAAGACGGGTAGTCCTCGTAGTGGTGGCGTACTGTCGCCATCGCCTTGCTGGTGCTTACGATTCTCGTTGCCAGGCGCGGTTGGCGAGTGAAGGCGGCGATGCGACGGAGCACCTCGCCGGCGCCCGGGAGGAAACTGCCCCGCTGGAGCGCTTGGATGAGTCTCTCCGATTGAGCGATCTGCGTGCAGAGGAACGCCAGGTCATCGTTCGACAGCGAGTAGATAAGATCCTTCAGTACGCCCTGCGCAGAGTAGGCGGCACCGATCGTCCTCATGAACTGCGCCCCGTATTCCCAGAGCGCCGCAGCGGACGTCTCGCCGTTCGAGAGGGCTCTCACGGCCTGCTCTCCCGCCATGACTCCCGCGCGTATCGACGAGACTATCCCGCCAGCGTGCAGCGGACTCGCCTGGCATCCGGCATCGCCGACGGCCATGAAGCCGTCTCCGACCAGGCTCGCAAGGGGCCTTCTCACGGGGACCATTCCTGCTCCACCGGTGATTCGCTCGGCGCCCCTGAGCTCGGGTCTGCCCGCGACGAAAGCATCGTAGGCTTCCCTGAGGGAGCCGGTGACACTGGACAGAGTGGTGCCTATCCCAACGTTGGCAAGCCTGCCTCCCATCGGGAACACCCAGGCGTATCCCTGCTCGGCTCCCGGGGCCGCGAGGACCAGGAGTCCGCCGGTGCGCTCATCGATGGGATCGGGGAGTGCGACTATCTCCCGGTACGCGACGGCCACCTCCGTCCGGGCGATTGGGTCGTCGTGTGTCGTGCCACCGTTCCGTGCAAGCACCGAACGGAACCCGGAGGCGTCGATGACGATCCTCGCAGTGAGGTCGCTCTCACTCCCGTCGCTGAAACGAAGGCGTACGCTCGTGGACTCCCTGTCGCTCCAGCCTACGCACGAGCAGGAGTCCAAGAGGCTCACTCCCGCCGACACGGCATCCGCGAGAAGGCGCTGGCCGAAGACCAGGCGATTGAGGACGACGCCCAACGCCGGCAACCTCACGCCCGTCTTCCTGTCACGGACGTAGAACGTGCCGCTCTCGAGGCGCGCGGCGACCTCGGCTCCGTCCGGCGGCGCTACGTAGTCGGCGGCCGGAGCCAGCCCCTCCAAGCCCAGCGCGTTCCCGCACACCTTGCGCCCGACGTCTGCGGCCTTCTCGCGCTCGACGATGAGCACACGCAGCCCGGCCCGAGCCGCCGGCATCGAAGCACTGCAGCCGGCCGTCCCGGCCCCGATGACGGCTATGTCGACACCTTCAGGCATTCTTCGCATCATAACCTGTAGAGCCTACCAGCGCCGCCCGGGAGGGTCAATCGGGCGGTCCGCATGGCCCCCGGGCCGAGCGAGGGCGCCGGTGCGTCAGCGACCCCGATTTGTGCGGTAGGCGGTTGTAACCGGGTACGGTTAATGCTATTGTTCTTGTTTGTCAAGGATTCCCGTTCGGGCATTCCCGCGAGGGGGCGCGTACCTGCGCCCCGGCCGCGCACGTCTTGCCCGTTGGAGAATGGAGATACACATCATGCACGCCACGACTGGATTGAAGCGGGGAGTCCCGGCCTTAAGAGCGCTGGTGCTCCTGCTCGCAGTGGCCCTGCTTGCCTCCGCAGCGTTCGCATCGGAGAACGAGATCCCGCTGGATGAGGTGACGCCCGAGCAGGAGGCGAGGCTCGCGGAGATCCGCGCCGCCATCGAAGCGAGCGGCGCGAACTGGACGGCCGAGCACACCACCATGTCCGTCCTGCCTAGAGCGGAGTTCCTCAAGAGGCTGGGCGGGGAGTACCCACCGCACATTCGAGCGCTCCTCGACACGCTTCAGCCGGATCCCGCCGATCTCACGCGCGACTACCCCGCCGTCTGGGACTGGAGGGAGATGGCGGGCGTGACGCCCGTCAAGGACCAGGGCTCGTGCGGCAGCTGCTGGGATTTCGCGGCGACCGGCGCAACCGAGGGCAACGTGCGCATTCAGGAAGGGATTGTGCTCGACCTGTCCGAGCAGCAGGGGCTCGACTGCAACAACTACGGAAGCAATTGCGACGGGGGATGGGCGGGCGCGACGTACTACGTCTTCACGGACCCTGGTGCTGTTGCCGAGGAGTGCATGCCGTATGAGGCCATCGAGGGCAACTGCCGTCAGCGGCTGTGCGACAAAGTAGCCATCGTCGATGGATTCCAGTACATCTCCGGCAACGTCAGTTCCTACAAGGCGGCCCTGCTCGAGGGTCCGATTTCGTCGTCCTACATGGTCTACGAGGACTTCAACTCCTACGGCGGCGGCTGCTACGAGTACACGTGGGGAGCGTACGAAGCGGGGCACGCCATCGTCATCGTCGGTTGGGACGACGCGATGTGCGGCGGCGAGGGCGCGTGGATCTGCAAGAACAGCTGGGGCGGAGGCTGGGGGCTGGCCGGGTACTTCTACATCAAGTTCAACGAGGTCGGCATCAATTCGGGCGGCGAGCGTCCGCTGAACGCACATGTCCCGGAGGTCCGCCTGGTTCCGGATGAGTACTCCACAATACAGAACGCCATCGACACCGCCGAGCGCGGTGACGTCATCAAGGTGGCGGGCGGCACGTACTCGGGCTCCGTGGTCCTCGATGACTACATCTCGCTCTACGGCGGCTACGATCCGACCTTCTCGACCCGGGATCCCGAGACCTACACCACGATCATCGACGCCGGCGGCTCCGGTAACGTCGTCACATCCGAGGGCAACGACCACATCGTCATCGACGGCTTCGAGATCAGGAACTCCGGAGTGAGCTCCTACGGCGTCTACGTGAGGAACAGCGGCATCACCATCAGGGATTGCGACATTCACAGCGCGTGGCGCGGCATCGGCATCATCTACGGTTCGGGGGGCATAACGGAGCAGGACGCGCTCATCGACTTCTGCACCGTCCACGACAACACGGAGGTCGGGATCTTCCTCGACGACGCGAACAACCCGCGCGTCGGGATCATGTACTCGGCGATCCACAACAACGGCGGCGTGGGCGTCTACTCGCAGACAACCAACGTGAGCTTCACCAACTGCACGATCGCCCACAACGGTTCCGACGGCATCGATCTCAGGAACTCGGCGGGCAACGCGCTTGCGCTGAACATCGTGGCCGCAAACGGTGGCTACGGCGTCAACTGCACGAGCGCGACGCCGGACTTTCTCTACAATGACGTGTGGAACAACGCCGCGGGCGACTACAATGGCTGCAGTCCCGACCCGAACTCCATCTCGGAGGACCCGCTCTTCTGCGACGGTCCGGCCGGAGACGTGGCCGTCCACGCGACATCACCGACCCTCGAGTTCGGAATGGGCGCACTTGGCATCGGTTGTCCGGAGGGCCCGCAGAACCTCGTCGTAG
>DAOWER010000296.1 GCA_030638405.1 Candidatus Eiseniibacteriota bacterium
CTAGCCGGTGACGGGAGGTAGTCTTGGCTCAGCGCAAGAAGAAGCAGGTTGAGCCCGACGGAGTCGCACACATCCGAGCGAGCTTCAACAACACCATCGTCACTTTGACTGACGCGAAGGGCAACACGATCTCCTGGTCGAGTGCCGGAAGAGTCGGATTCAAGGGGTCGAAGAAGAGCACGGGTTTCGTCGCGCAGCTCGTAGCGAGCAACGCGGCCGAGCAGGCGATTCCGATGGGGCTTCGCAGAGTAGAAGCACTGGTGTGGGGACCGGGACCGGGGCGTGAGGCGGCAGTCCGCGCGCTCCAGGCGGCCGGGCTCAAGATCACCGCGATAAGGGACGTGACGCCCATTCCGCACAACGGGTGCCGTCCCCCCAAGAAGAGAAGAGTCTGAGAACGGAGGATCACTAGATGGCGACTTATCACGGTCCGCGCTGCAGAATCTGCCGCCGGCACGGCGTGAAGCTCTTCCTGAAGGGCACACGCTGTTACACCGACAAGTGCGCCTTTGAGAGACGCGCTTACGGTCCGGGACAGCACGGCCAGAGGCGGCGCAGGAAGCCTTCTGACTACGGTATCCAGCTCAAGGAGAAGCAGAAGGCCAAGCGTCTCTACGGCGTTCTGGAGAGGCAGTTCAGGAACTACTACGCGGAAGCCGATCGCCAGCGGGGCATCACAGGTGAGAACCTGATGAGCCTTCTGGAGCGACGGCTGGACAACATCGTGTATCGACTGGGTTTCTCCTACTCCAGATCCGCTGCGAGAGAGCTTGTCGTACACGGACACATAACGGTGAACGGGCGGAAGGTCGACATCCCCTCGTACTCAGTCAAGGCTGGGGACGAAGTGGTCGTGCGGGAGAAGAGCCAGAAGCTGCACGAGGTGAGGATGTCGGTCGATGCGAAGAGTGGAGTCGGGACCGTCGATTGGCTGGAGCTCGATCCGAAAAGATACATGGGGCGTGTGCTGGAACTGCCGTCTAGAGACCAGATCCCATCGCCCGTGAGCGAGCAGCTGATCGTCAACTTCTACTCGAGATAGTCCTCGGCTTCGGCCGCTGGTGGCCCAGCTCCAAGGAGGCCAGAGCAGAATGAAGTGGAAGAATCTTAGGATGCCCGACGCCGTTATCTGGGAGCGCGAGACGATGACGGAGTCGTACGGGAGGCTCACAGCGGAGCCTCTGGAGCGGGGATACGGGATCACCATCGGTAACTCCCTGAGACGGGCGCTGCTTTCGTCGCTTCAGGGCGCAGCCGTGACCGGTGTCATCATCGATGGCGCGCTGCACGAGTACTCGGTGATCGATGGTGTGACGGAGGATGTGACCGAGCTGATCCTGAATCTCAAACAGATCAACGTCAAGCTACTGAGCGACGGGCCGGAGACCCTGGTCCTTGAGACGAGCTCGGAGGGCGACATCAAGGTGTCTGATTTCGCACCGAACCCGAACGTCGAGATCACGAACCCGGACCTGCACATCGCGACGCTGGGTGCGGACGCCACTCTCCGTGTTGAAGTCATCATCGATGCGGGCAGGGGCTACGTCCAGGCTGAGGAGCACGAGTTCGACGAGAAGCCCATCGGCTTCATTCCGATCGACTCCGTCTTCTCGCCGGTCAAGCGCGTTCACTACGACGTCGAGAACACCCGAGTCGGTCAGCGCATCGACTTCGACAAACTGATGCTCGAGGTGTGGACGGACGGGACGGTGACGCCGGAAGATGCGGTCTCGTTCGCCGCGAAGATCCTGAAGGACCATCTTCTCCTCTGGATGTCTTTCGACATAGAGCCCGAGGAGGAAGAGGAAGAGGTCATCGACGAGGATCAGATGCGGCTCATCGAGATCCTGAATCACAGTGTCGAGGAACTCGAACTCTCCGTGAGGTCGTCTAACTGCTTGCGGGATGCGGGCATACAGACGCTCGGAGATCTGGTGCGGAAGTCCGAGGCCGAGATGCTCAAGTACAGGAACTTCGGACGCAAATCGCTCCAGGAGCTCGTGGACATCCTCTCCGACATGGGACTTCACTTCGGCATGGACGTCAACGCGATTATGCTGCCCGTGGACGGTGAGACCGACGACGAGCCAGGAGCGGAGGACGAGCCCGTCGACGGCGCCGGCGTCGGTTCCGGGGATCTCTCTGATGAGGACTCGGACGAGGGCTCGGACGACGACTCCGAAGAGGGCTCTGAGGAAGTCGAGGACGCGGACGAGGTGGACGACGATACGCTGTAGAAGGGCGCGCGGTGCCGCGAGGTCGAGGGGCCGCTGCATGCTCGAGACTGAGACGAGGTAGAAAGGCAGGACGGTAGATGCGACACAGGCACAAGGGGCGGAAGCTCAACCGAACGTGGAGCCACAGGAAGGCCATGCTCCGGAACATGGTGACCACGTTCCTTGATCTCGAGCAGATCGAGACGACCGACGCTAAGGCCAAGGAAGTCCGGTCGCTGGCAGAGAGGCTGATCACACTGGGGAAGCGGGGGGGAGACGATCTGTCAGCGCGGCGGCAGGCTCTCAAGGTCATCCGGAGCAAGAAGATCGTGGCCAAGCTCTTCGACGAGCTGGCTCCGCGCTACGCGGATCGCCCGGGCGGTTACACGCGCATTGTCAAGGTCGAGAACAGACGCGGCGACGGGGCGCACCTGTCCATCCTCGCGATGGTCAAGGAACCCGTGACCTTCAAGGACATGAAGCACAAGCGTGCCAGGCTCGAGGAGGAGGCCGGGCTCGGGGAAGAGTCCGAGCGCAAGGTCGAGAAGGAGCCGGTCGAGGCGGCGGAAGAGGTCGAGGCCGTCGAGGGAGAGGCTGCGGAAGTGAAGGAAGCTCCAGCGGAAGAGGCCGGCGCTGATGAGGGCGAGGCGGTCGCTGACGAATCCGAGGCTCCGGCGGACGAAAAACCGGAGAAGAAGGAAAGTTGATCGTGTCCCGATCGCTTCCAGCGCAGCTCATAGCGAGATTCAATCGGGCGCCGCAGTTCATCCGCGGCGCCCTTCTTCTAGCTGCCTTGCTGCTGGTGCTGGCCGTCCTTGTGACGGGGTGCGCGGGCGTGTGGCCGCCGCCGGATGGGGGAGAGTCTCGCGAGAGTTCGGAGTCGCGTGACCACTACGACGCCGCCGGGCGAGGCGACACCGGCTCGGGTCTTGAGCGGGGCGAGCTTCCGGGCGACGTCCCCTTCATTCGCGTGGGGTTGGCGCACGGCATCAGGGACGCGGTGGTGTCCTGCAGAGGCGGGTTCACCGTCGGGCTCTACGCGGACTCGCTGGAGAGCTGGAGAGCTGAGGCAGGAGAGAAGTGGCGCTTCGGAGCCGGGGGCGGTGGCGTCACGGGTTCAGGGTCCGGCGGCGGCTTCCACATGGATGCGGGCACTATCCGGATCCGCCCCGAGGCCGCCCGACCCGGGGAAGCAGGCCCGCTCGTCTTCGACGGTGTGGCATACAGGGGCGAGATAGAGCTGTTCTCATCGGGACGCGGTTCGCTGACGGTCGTCAATGTGGTCGACCTCGAGTCGTACCTGCGGGGTGTCGTGCCAAGGGAGATAGGAACGAGGCCCGAAAGCGAGATCGAAGCAGTGAAGGCGCAGGCCATCGCGGCTCGCACCTACGCGATTGCCGCCGGTGGACGGCGGGCGGCGGGCGGCTTCGATGTGTACGCGACCGTCGATGACCAGGTCTATGCCGGCGTCGATGGAGAGGACCCGGTCTGCGACCGCGCCATACTGGCGACGGCCGGGGTCTTCATGAGCCACTCGGGCGAGCCCATCCATGCCTACTTCCACGCGAACTGCGGCGGGCGCACGGAAGCGCGCCACGAGGTGTGGGAGCTGCCGCGCGTCCCGTACCTGACGCAGGTCTGGGACAGCCCGGAGGAAGACCAGTTCAACGACGCCTTCTGCAGCGGCGGGGCACACTTCAGATGGAGCGAGACGTGGACCGGGAAGGAGATCGCAGACCTGGTCAAGAAGCACCTGCCCGGCGCGGCTTCAACCCCCGTCCGCAAGCCGCTTGGGGAGGTCCTGAATCTCCGCGTAACGGTAAACACGCCCTCTGGTCGGGTGAGGTGGCTCGAAGTGGAGGCCGAGGGGGCCACGTACCGCGTGTTCGGCGATCGGGTGAGGTGGCTGCTGCGCCGGCCCGGCACGGACCGGATCCTCTGGAGTTCCTGGTTCGAACTCGACGTGACAACGCTGCGCGGCGGCCGCGTCGTTCGGGTCGACGCAGAGGGGAGAGGGTACGGCCACGGCATCGGTCTGTGCCAGCACGGCGCCATGGAGATGGCGCGGCAGGGCTACCGCTACGATGAGATCCTGAAACACTACTACGCGGGAGTCAGCCTCGAGAGCGCCTACGGCGAGGGGGCGGCTGCCCCTTCGGGTTCCGAGGGTCTCTAGAATCGGATTGACAGTGGGGTCAGCCACTGCTATATTAACGTTCTAGCCATATTAGCGGGGTCGTAGTTCAGTTTGGTTAGAACGCCGGCCTGTCACGCCGGAGGTCGCGAGTTCGAGTCTCGTCGGCCCCGCCACAGTTGAAGGGGGCACCGTTTTGGACGGTGCCCCTTTTCGCATGAGGTCCTGGGTGCTAGGAACGGGCTTCCCTCCATGCCGAGGTGCCTCCGCATTCGCTTGTTTTGGCAAGAATACTGCTCTGCGGTTGAAGCGCACGTCAGAAGCTGGTAGGGTTGCGTTGCTGACCAGTCGTCAGAACCCCAACCTAGTGAGGTTATCATGCGCACTGTCATCTGCATCCTGGTTGCCGTTGTGCTCTGCGGATCAACCTGGGCCAAGCCCCCGGCGAGGCCGGAGAAGGCGGAAGGGCATGCGATACCCGTCGCCACACCGCGGAATCTCGATTGCTCCTCGGCGATCCCCGTCACGATCGGGGATTTCGTCACAGGAGACAACACAGGTGCTCCCAACAACGTCATCGAGTACTCGTGCGCCGCCTGGAGCGAATCCGGAGGAGAGGTCGTCTTCGAGCTCACGATCGATGAGGGCGCCCGCACCTTAGGCATCTCCATTGGGTTCAATGACAACATCTGCGATCTCGACCTCTTCATCCTTAACAGCTGCGACGAGGACGATTGCCTGGACCACAGCGATGACTGGTCGTTCTTCTATTTTCCTGGTCCGGGCACGTACTACATTGTGGTTGACGGGTGGCAGGGCGACGAGTGTCCCTTTACTCTGACGATCGTCGACGAGACGCCCCCCGACGACTGCTGCCCGTTGCTCTCCGTTTGTCAGGAGTTCGATTTCAACGTGTCTGACGGAGGGTTTTCAGTGCTGAACTGCGGCGGCGCGTCCGTCTGGCAGTGGGGGCCGTCCACCCTCGACCCGACAGTCGATTGTCAGGATGAGGGCGTCACGAACGTCCTGGGGACTGTCCTCAATGGCGTCACTCCGAACTACGCTGGTGAGGCTGCCGTGATCGGTCCGGTGTCCATCACTTCGGAGTGCTCGTGCATGGAACTCTGTCACTACTACAACATCGAGGATTCCTACGACGGCGGGAACGTCAAGGTCTCCACGGACGGTGGATCGAGCTGGGACCTGCTTGTGTCCGCGTCGTTCTACGACGCCCAAGACGAGTTCCTCTCTCTCGACGCGGCCTGTATCAGGGGGGAGCTCGCCTACAGCTATGACTACAATCCCCTCGAGTTCCGAACCGACTGCTTCGATCTTTCGAGCTACGCTGGCGAGGATGTGCTCGTCGGGTTTTTCTTTGGCTCCGACGCGAGCGATGCGGAGCCGGGTTGGTACATAGGCTCGGTCAGGTTCGGGCGCAGCAGCACGCCCGTGGAACACAGCAGCTGGGGGGCGATCAAGGCGCTCTACCGCTGAGCATCGCGTAACCTGCAGTTCTAAACTCGTCTACTATGCCCCGCCACTATCGAAGGGCCCGGTCCATTCGGACCGGGCCCTCTCTATCTGGCTTCAGCCAGCCAGTTGCGGCGGTTGGGGCGAAGGGGGAGCAGGTCGGCCACGCGGCGAAATCAGAAGTAGCGTATCAACCACGGTACACAGGGCCTCACGTTCTGCTTGCCATATTCCAAGAAATATCGTATGCTTCCGGTGGGTCTTATCCAAACATAAGAAGGGGGATCATCCGGAGCGCGTGCCGGCACGCCGCGCGTCTGCCAACACGGTCGTGCGTGTGAGAAGCGAGTGCAAGCACAAGGAACCTAGCGGCAGGCGCAGCCGGAGGCGTCGGGGCGTGGGTCGCGGAGTCTTCACCGGGACCGTCGCCCGTTACAGAAGGGAAGTGTTCCCGGAGTCCATTCCATTCGCACTCATCTGAACCGACCAAGGGGGGAAGGACTCCATCCACCTGCAGTCGGCCTGCCCGATCTCGAGAAGGGGAGGTGCCAGATGAGATCGCTAGTGCGTTCAATCCCGCTCATTAGCATTCTGCTGTTCACGCTGCTGTCCGCAGCGCCGTCCGACGCAATCGTCAACGAGTATGTCGAGGACTTCACGACAAGAACCTTCTGCGACACGATCAACACGACCGCGCACTGGGACACACTGGCGGGGGAGATCAAGCTCTTCGTGTTCGAGATTACGCTGACCGGGAGCTGCGACACACCCGGCCATGCCTACGGCGTCGCGATCGGGGGCGATTACGCCTACGTGGCCGACACCGCGTCTGGTCTCCAGGTGATCGGGATCAGCGATCCGACGAACCCGGTACCGGCGGGGAGTTGCGACACACCAGACGTTGCCCGGGGCGTCGCGATCGCGGGCGATGACGCCTACGTGGCGGAAGACGCGTGCGGTCTCCTGGTGATCGACATCAGCGATCCGACGAACCCGGTACCGGCGGGGA
>DAOWER010000078.1 GCA_030638405.1 Candidatus Eiseniibacteriota bacterium
AATCGGCGCTCGAAAGGAGCTCGGGCGTCAGATCCTCGCTCCTCATCTCCATGCCCCCCACGGAGAGCTCCGGAACGTGAGGGTCAGAGTAGCACAGGTCGGCCCCCTTGTCCCTCAGGAGCTTGATCACGTCGAGCGCCGGGGCCTCCCGGACGTCGTCGATGTCCTCCTTGTAGGCCACCCCGAGGATGAGGATCTTCGAGCCCTTGACCGGCTTGCCGCCGTCGTTCAGGCAGTCGGAGATCTTGGAGGCTACGTGGTACGGCATGCTGCCGTTGATCACGCCCGCCAGCTCGATGAACCTGGTCTCGAAGCCGCTCTCCTTCGCCTTCCACGAGAGGTAGAACGGATCGATCGGGATGCAGTGCCCGCCGAGGCCGGGCCCCGGATAGAACGGCATGAACCCGAACGGCTTGGTCGCGGCCGCGTCGATGACTTCCCAGGCATCAATGCCCATGCGGTCGCACATGAGCGCCATCTCATTCACGAGGCCGATGTTGACGCTGCGGAACGTGTTCTCGAGCAGCTTGACCATCTCGGCAACCCTCGTCGATGACACCGGGACGACCGGGCCGAGAGTCTGCTCGTACAAGAGAGTCGCGCGCTCTGTGCACGCCGGCGTCACACCGCCGACGACCTTGGGGATGTTCCGCGTGTTCCACTTCTCGTTCCCGGGGTCGACGCGCTCGGGCGAGAACGCGAGGTAGAAGTCCTCCCCGACCTTGAGTCCCGTCGTCTCCAGCCTCGAGAGAATCACCTCGTCGGTCGTACCCGGATACGTGGTGCTGTCGAGGATCACGAGCATCTGCGGATGCAGGTGCTTGACGATCTCAGCCACCGCGGCTCTGACATAGGAGATGTCCGGGTCCCTGGTCTTGCGAAGCGGCGTGGGAACGCAGATGTCGACGGCGTCCACAGACTGGAGCACGGCGAAGTCCGTGGTCGCTTCGAACATCCCGGCGTCGCGTGCCTCCCTGATCCACTCAGACGGCACGTCCTGGATGTAGGACTTGCCCTCGCCCAGAAGCCGGACCTTCTCGACGTCGGTGTCGATCCCGACCACGTGGAAACCCGAGCGGGCGAATTCCATGGACAGCGGCAGCCCGACGTAGCCGAGTCCAATCACTGCCAAGCGCGCTTCCTTTGACTGAAGTTTCTCCTTGAGCAACACGTCCTCCTTGATCCGCCGGCGGCGGGTGCGTGATTCGAGCCCTCGCGCGGCGCGCTAGGTCAGCGCCAGAGCGACGACCCCCGCTGTGGCAAGCGGAAGCAGAAGATTATCACTCGGTCCCAGCGGCAGCGACTCAACCAGGCTGGCCACCGCACCTACGAGAAGAGCCCAAGGCGCCGGGACAAAGAATATAGCAACAAGCACGCCAACAGCGAAGAGCGAAAGTGACCCCAGGAGCGTCTTCCCGGGATTGTAGGGCAGCGTGGTGTTTCCGAAGGTCTTTCCTACGAGGCTTGCCGCGCTGTCGCCTATCGCCAGTACCAGCACGCCCACGGTGGCCGCGGCAGGTTCGAAGAACGCGACCACGGAGAAGATACCCACACCGAACAGGAACGGCCCCATCACTACGGTCCTGGGCTCCGAGGGACGCATGGCGCGCCAGGTCACCGCGGAGAAAACGGGCACGGCCACACCCAGGAGCCTCATCACCTCCGACATGAGGTAAGTCACGGTCACCGAGCCGACGAGCCAGAGGGTCGGCGTCTTCCACCACACGGCCAGGATCGGGACGACGACCGAGCACGAGTGAATCGCCTTGCGGAAGGCCTCGTGCAGTATGACGGCCTGGCGCAGCGTGACGCCCGCCTTGTACCCCTCAGGGAAGAACTCGAGGATCTCACGGAGATCTCTGGTGTAGACGACGAAGTCCGCCTTGCGCAGTATGCGCCACTCCGGGTTCACACCGATGCTGCGCCACGCGGCCGCCACGATGTCAGTGTTGCTGGCGTCGTCCACGACGACCGTGGCGTCCGACCAGGTGAGGCCACGCTCCTGGAGCATCTGCCAGAGACCCTCCTTCTTACCACGCGCTGAATGGCGGTCTCCCAGGAGTCGTCCGGTGAGAATACCTTCGGACGCCTCCAGCATGACCCCGTAGGCGCCGTCCGCACCGACGTGGTAAGCGATCCTCTCGACGACCTGCTGCGGGACCCCCGCGCTGACCAGGACGACGTAGTAGCCGGCGTCCCGGAGCTCCGCGCAGAGCTCCCGCGCGCCGTGCACCAGACGGAGCGAGTCCCCGACGTCCAGGATCTGTTTGATCGGCACGCCACGCTGGAAGGAGTACGCCCGCTCTACGACCCTGCTCAGGCCTGTCAGTCCGAGCTTGAGCAGGAACCCGAGCCACATGCTGCGGATCCAGATCCAGGCGCTGGTCGTGCTCGCGACTCTGGAGAGGAAGAGGCCCTGCAGGAAGACACCGTCCACGTCGAACGCAACGACACCCCGCCTGCGGGCTTCCGGCCGTTCAGTGGTTCCCACGTCCCCTCCTGAGAAGGACCAAGAGCCCTCTCGTCGTCGTCCACACGGCGATTCCGCACATCAGAAGCGGCACGTATACGAAACGCTGCCCGAACCTCGGCACGATGAGGTCGAAGTACCGCGAGGCCCCGTAGAAGAGCATCGCCGCTAGCGCGAGATTCGCCCCGCCAACTACGACCCTGTAGAGCTTCTGTTCGTGCGGACGGGAGTCACGGTGACGCACTGCTCTCTCCATGTCGTTCCCGCGGACTCGGCGCGACGGCCGCCTCTCGACCAGGCGCGCCTAGCGCACGATGGCGAACTTCCCGATCATCTGATCGGCGGGCTCGGTCCCGTTGCGGTCGTAGACCGTTATCTGGTAGACGTATACTCCGCTCGCCGGGTCGACGCCGGCCGCATCGATGCTCTCCCAACTGACGTTGTTCATGCCGGGCAAGAGGCCTTCATTCCCGGATGCCGGGCTGTAGTAAAGCACGGTCTCGGCGATCTCCTGCCCGAGCAGGTCGAAGACCTTGATCTCGACGCTGCCCTCCGTCGCGCGCGACAGCCGGTAGGCGAGCCGAAGCTCGCTGAGGTCGCTCGCCGGATTCGGCCACGTGAAGTGGTCCGCGATGAAGAGCCGCGGGCCGTCGATGCGCAGCGGAATCCCCTCGACGACGTTATCTGTAAGGGTCAGCTCGTCGTCCCCGGTTGCGGCGAGACGTACGCTGAGCAGGTGGTCGCCGAGATCGGCGTCGACGAGGTCCAACTCGAACCTGTGCGTGAGTACCTCTCCCCCACCCATGGTGCCCGCGAACGAGGCGGTCGACAGAAGGTCGCCTTCGTCCGGCGGCCCGTCCCAGACCTCGAGCGTCACGTCGGCGTTCCCGTCAGGGCCGAACGCGTGGAAGTCCACTCGGACCGGGGCCGGCTCTCCGATGACGAAGTGGTCCGTGCGGTAATCGGTCCCGCCTCCCGTCGTCGCGTAGAACGCGACGTCGGCAGCGAAGACCGCGAGGTTGAACTGACCATCCGGGTCGGCCAGCCGCGCGACGGCGCCCGTGACCATGCGCGTCGTGGAAGCGAGTTGCGAGGCGTAGATCGTCGAGAACACGTCGTTGATCGTGTGGTAGTTCGTGTTCCTGTTGCGGGGATTCCAGTGCTCGATGGCAACGAGGGCGTCGTAGTCGTGCGCCCAGAACGGAGCGTGGTCGCTGTAGGCGAGCGCCCTGTCGATCCGGTGGGCCTCGAAGTCGGGAAACAGGTCCACGTAGAGCGACTCGGCGGTGTCGATGACCCAGTCCGCCAGCCAGACGGTGCCGGGGTTGGTGACGATGTGGCACGTGTCAGGATCGTCGGCCTCTCTCTTGTATGCGATCATGTCCACGTTGAGCACGCCGTAGATGGTATCGGGAGGAGCGACGAAGCCCGAGTCCGCCCGGTAGCCGGCCGCGGAATCGGCGTACGCGGTGCTGCCGTAGAGCCCCAGCTCCTCACCGCTGAAGAACACGAAACGGATGTCGAAGGGGAAGCTCAGATGGAAGCTCGTGTCCGACAGAGCCCTGGCGGCCTCGAGCACGGTGGCGACCCCCGTCGCGTTGTCGTCGGCGCCCGGGGCCGGGTTCTCGCACCACCAGAACCACGGAGGCTCCGTGATGGGGTCGGGGAACGAGTTGGACGCGATGGCATCGTAGTGCGCGCACACGATGTAGTAGCCGGAGAGCCGCCCCGTCCCGGGCAGCACTCCGATGATGTTATCGGCGGGGTATTCGATGATGGGTCCGTCTACGCCCTCGTCGCAGGTGTAGTTGTGCAGGATGAACCGCTGAGTATCAACAAACGCGCGAGTCGGCAGGTAGTCGTTCAGGCGGTCCATTATGTAGGGTTTGGCTTCCGTCAGACACTCCTCTCGGAGCACGAACCGCGACCGAAGGGACTCGTCGGGGTACTCCGCCAGCGCCTGCACGTGCGCCATCAGCGAGTCGGGCGAGATGGACGAGATGACGTCCTCGACCACGCCCCTGAGCGCCAGCTCGTCCGTCCGTGACCGCGCGCGGACGTGGGCCGGCGGCGTGTTGTCGAACCACGAGTCGACGCTGATTGATTCCGGAAGAAGGTAAGCCGAGTACGACAGCGCCAGCAGCTCGTGGGCGAGCTCCGATGCGCAGGAGACGAGCGCGGCGCCGTCGGCCTCCGACCAGAGCACGTCACCGAGGCGCGCCAGCTCATCGAAGGACGCTCTCGGGTAGCTGATGTAGAGCGGGTCCGGCGTGCGTGGCTCGGCCAGCTTTCTCGCAGCTCGACCCCGCTCGGCGAATTCGTCCTCGAGGCCGCCGTCACCCTCCACGATCATTTCCGTGAGCCCCACGTGCCTCACGACCGCCGCGAGTTCCTCGACGACCGCCAGAGAAGCGCCGTCGGCCAGCCGCACGGCGTAGAGCGATCCGGCGCCCGCCGTCGCGGCCGTGACGACCACGAGACAGACTGCCGCAGCGGGAAGAAGATGTACCCTCATGGTGTGCCTCCTCGTTCGCGCGCCGACACCGTCGGCGCGGCCGGCTTGTGGCACGGGCCGGCGGCCTCGCGCCACCGGCCCGTGCCGTTCTGGTACGCCCGAGAGGATTCGAACCTCCGACCCCTGGAACCGGAATCCAGTGCTCTATCCAGCTGAGCTACGGGCGCACACGTGTAGATTTTGTTCCTTCATTCTGCGCGCGCAACATCTCGTCGGCGAGGGCGATCCGGTGTGCGCTGCCCTCAGTGCCGCCGAGCATTCGCGCCACTTC
>DAOWER010000262.1 GCA_030638405.1 Candidatus Eiseniibacteriota bacterium
CACGACGCCGGTTCTCTCGACGCCGCTGTAGAGGAGCTCGATCCAGGGGTAGTCGTAGTCCTTCGCCGTCGACGGGAAGCAGACGCGCGTCGGGCCGAAGAGGAACGTCGCGCCGCCGTTCGGGTTGGTCAGGAAATGCTCGGCGATGCAGTCGTACCCGATGGCCGTCGTCGTGCAGTTCAGCATCCAGAGGAAGCCAGATTTGTCGACGCCGTTCGTGAGCGCATCGACATCCTGGACCGTGACGTAGTCGTTGTAGCTGCATCGCATGATGTCCTTGTTGCCGTGACCCACGTGCGATGTGATGTTGTAGCCTACGTTCATCGAGTCCAGGGCCGACTGGGCCGTCAGAGGGTAGGACTCAGGGAACGGCTCGTAGTTCTGGTAGAGGAGCGCGTTGTGGATCCAGCTCGGGACGAGTGGCAGCATCGGCTCCACCACGTGCTCGGCGCCGTCGGTACTGATGAGCTCGCCCGGCTGCCAGTCGTAGGGGAAGAGCACCTCGGCAAGGAACAGGTTCCTGGCGCAGAAGATGTCCACGGGGGTCCTCTCGTACGTGAGCGTCTTCGTAACGAACGTCTCGGCCTCGAGCGCCGTGGCCGCCGGCGCCCTGCCGACGAAGATGTCCGGATACATGTCGACGCTGTCCCCCGGCGACGACACCCCTGCGTACCCCTCACCGAACTTGCTGTCCCCGTCCATGTCCCAGTTGAGGTCGAGGTCGGAAAAGTAGAGGTCGGTGGTTACGTCCCAGCCGCCGTAGTAGGCGGACCAGGCGAACCTGACGGGCAGGATGGTCGTATCGCCCCCGAGCAGGACGAAGGTCGCTCCCCAGGACTCATACGCGTCCTGAATGAAGAAGCGGATCCGCTCGGTCAGGTCGGCCCCGCCCGGGTAATTGGCCTCGATCCAGGACAACGTCCGTATGACCGTCGGGACGCCCTTCCTCGTCTTCCAGTCCGCGAGGGCCTGGAAGATGGGCTCGAACTCGTCGCTCGTGATGATGACGTACTCGACCGGACTGCCCTCCAGGGACGGGGTGTAGCGGGGCAGGAATCCCACCTCACCGACACCGTCGACCACCTCTACACTCTGGAGTTTCCCTGCCACCTCCCACGGGTTCTCGACCAGGCTCTCGACCAGCCCGCGGTAGAGCTCCTCGGAGCTCACGGTCATCCGGCCCCTCGGGTGTGCCCGGTTCGCGGCGGGAGCGAGCTCGAGTTCGACGGATACATCGCTGGCCAGGATCAACCGCCCGCTACTGGGCGCGTACTGCAGCGGGTAGACCGCGACGCTCGCGATGCGATAGCCGCCGAAGTAGCCCTCTCCGAGGTACTCGACGCGGTTGCTGGGATAGAGCACGTCGCTCTCGTAGATGGCGCGGTCGGGATCGGCCCAGGCGGGCGTCTCGCCGATAGGCACCTCCGGCTGAGCGGGGAGGACCCTGTGGACTCCCGGAAGCTCCTCCTCAACCAGGTAGGAGATGGTCACGTCTTCCACACGCATGTCAGACGGCACCACGAAGCGGAGCACCCTCACGGGCAGCTCCGGCTTCCCCACGTCGGAGATGGAGCGGCACCCCTGAACGGTGACTTTCGAGAATTCACCCGCGGGCGTCACTGAAACCGCTTCGCTGCTGAAGGATGTCTCGGTCGCGGGCCCTGCGGCCCATGCCGGCAGAGCTGCGCACACGACGGCGATGAGCAGCCAGTACGCGAGGTGTCTCGGGGGCATCGTTCGTCTCCTTCCTCACCAGGTGGAACGGTCACGTCCACCACAGATAGTTACAGGACCGAGGTCTGCTTACGACGACTCCCGATCCTGGCGTTGCCAGGAACGACAAGGCGATGAACACTGCGCCAGCGCTTGAGGACCCGGTACGAAGTGTGGTCCCGTCGCGATTCCGGCTTCGCTGTCACACAAAGAAGCAGTAGCAGTGGTGTCTTAGCAGTGCTCCTGTTGCCCTGTCCGCTTCCCGACTTGAGCTTACGTTTTTGAGACTACAAAGAGAGATTTTACCACAAAAAGCCCAGGGGGGCAAGGACGTTCCCGGTCCCTGACCCCCTGCAGTTTGCCTGTATCCGCCCGGCGCAACGGGAGCCTCTGCCCTCACAAGCCCCGTCAGGCGTGCTTTTCTGACGATCGAGCCAGACCGCCCCTGGGACGGTCCGGCTCGACCGTCCCCATGTCACTTCAGCAGTACCATCTTCCTGGTGGCGTTCCAGGCGTCCACCGAGAGGCGGCAGAAGTAGATGCCGGAGGCCACGGGCCTTCCGTGGTCGTCTCGTCCGTCCCAGCGGGCGATGTGGTCGCCGGCCTGCCCCGTCTCGTCGAGCACCGTGGCAATGCGCCTGCCCGCGACGTCGTAAACGTGCATACGCACGCTGGATCCGTCGCTCGCCACCGAGTATCTGATCGAGGTCGACGGGTTGAACGGGTTCGGCGAGTTCTGCGACAGCCGGTTGACACGGCCGACCTCGACGTCATCGACGCCGGCGGTGCCTATCAGGTCGGAGTCCTCAAGGATGCGCGTGACGTACTCGAGGCGCGTCGACGGATACGAACCGTCGGTCATTCCGCCCAGAAGGACCGGCACCATGTAGCGCCGGCTGCCCGTGCCAGCATCGACGTGGAGCGCGCCGCGCTCCAGTGCGCCCTGGTCCAGCCAGACAAGCGACGCGCCCGCGTCGCCGTTCGGTCCTACTTCGCCCACGAAGTGGTCGGCCCAGCCCTGGTAGTCGTAGTCAAACGCCATGTCCTGCGTCAGCCGTCCCGACTGCCCGGTCATCGACTCGACGTTTCCGTCAGCCCTGCCTTGGCCTATGGCGTACGTGGCGTGGAACCTGTTCCAGAGTTCGATCTTCGTCGGGCTGCCGTTGACGTAGTACGTGCCGCCGAACATCGGTTCCTCAGCGTAGACGTCACCGCCGCCGTCGATGAAGCTCGTGAGCGCGGCCGCCTCGTCGTCGGTCATCGGCACGTTCGCGCCAGGGTCTCCGAAGTTGATCACGCCGCCCAGATAGATGATGAGCTCGAAGGGGGAGACGTCAGCGGGGAGCGTCTCCGACACGGAGTACAGCTCGCCGATCGAGTCGAGCGCCTCGATCCACGGGATCTCGGCGCCGTCGGTGGTCGTGTAGTCGTCCCCGATCCCGTCGAACGGCTTGTCCCCGTCGTCGGCGTCCCACAACAGAATTCTCGAGTTGACGCTGGCGGCGATCGGTCCCTTGGACCACACCTCCGTCAGCTCGTTGCCCGAGAGGTCGATGGCGGTGACCGCGTAGTAGTAGTCCTGCCTGTTCTCCACTGTGACGTCGGCCCAGTCTGTCGTGGCCGCGTCCAGAAGGTCGGTCGCTATGGGCGTCATGCCGGTGACGTCCCAGAAGCGTTCGGTGTCCCGGTAGACCCGGTAGTGTGCGAAGTCGGAGGGGGCCGCGTAGCCCGTCCAGTCCAGCAGGATGACCCCGCCGAGGTCGAACGGGTCGGCCGGCGTCAGATCGTCGACGGCCGCCGGAGCGTCGGTGTCCGGAGGCTGGTCGACCACGGACATGCTGCCTTCGTATGGCAGGATGCCCGGGCCGGTCACTGTGATCGTGGCCGTGCCCTCGACGGTCGGCGCGGGTGTCATGGTCGCGATGCCGTCGGGTCCCGTCATCGCTGAGATCGACAACTCGCTGGTGGCCAGGAACACGGCGGCGCCGGGGACCGCCTCACCGTCGCGCGACACGGTGACGAGCAGCTGGTGTTCACCCAGCGGTATCTCGCTCGCGTGCACGACCGTGGCCGCAACCGGGTTCCTGGTCCAGATCCGAGTTTCGGGATCACCGAGCAGGTTGAGCTCGTAGAGAGTGTAGCGCGTGTAGCCGTTCGACCTCGCCAACTCGACGAACGCGTCCTTGTGGGCCGCGTGGGCGACGCCCGCGTGCTCCAGCCCTTCATTGAAGAGCACGCTGAAGAACTCGCGGTCGAACAGGTCGCCGGTCCCTCCGCCGGGATTGCCGGGCGAACCCCATCCGTAGCGGCTGTTCCCGATGTACGCCACCCCGCCGCCGCCCGGTGAGTTGTTCCAGTGCTCCGCTATGCAGTCCTTGTCTATGGCGGCGGACCAGCAGCCCATCGAATAGAACAGACCGTACCGTGGGCGATTGGTCAGGCCGTCGAAGTCGGAGCGATAGAGCGCTCCGCTTCCGATCGACAGAACCGTCGTGTTGGCGTGGCCGTTGTGAGTGATGACGTTGTAGCAGTTGTTCATCGCGGCTACCGCGCTCGAGCGCGACAGGTTGCCGCTCGTCTGATAGAGCTTCGTGATGGGGTCGAACTGCTCCGGCACCGACTCGTCATCGATCATGTTCTTGCAGATGGCGTGATCGGTCCAGGGGTTGGTCCAGAGGACCTCGGCCATGAAGAGCATGTCCTCCTGGTAGTCCGTAGGCAGCGGGTTCCCCGCCGGCGCGCCCTCGTAGGTCAGGACCTTGTTGACGAACCGCGCGGCCTCGGTCG
>DAOWER010000226.1 GCA_030638405.1 Candidatus Eiseniibacteriota bacterium
GACACGCTCACAGTCCGCACGTTCACCTTCGACGACATTGAAACGCGCCGCGCCACGTTCGAGTTCCCCGACGGCGGCGGCAGCTGGCAGCGCATCCTCATGCGCTACACGCTCAAGTGCGACGAAGCGACGGTGGGCGACTCACACCCCTGCGGCGAGTGGGACGTGACCACTCACGTGACGGCACACGTTCACACCGGCGTGATGGACTCCACCCTCCTCACGCACCCGCACTTCATCGTAGAAGGAGAGTCGCCATCCGAGTTTCACTACAGCGCGAAGCCCACCTTCCACCGCTTCACGTACTGGGAGGACCCCGACGGTCCCGTTCCGGGCGACCATTATATGCGGTTCAGCGGCACGGACTTCATAACGGTCCCGCCGTCGGCCGCGGCCACCGTGGACTCGAGCCTCACGATCGAGTTCTGGTCGAAGGGCGCCGCGTCGCAGCCCAGGAACGACCACATCATCGAAGCGGGGGAGACCGGTGGGCGCGTGGTCAACATCCACCTGCCGTGGGGGACCGGCACGATCTACTGGGACGCGGGTGGTCGACTCGCGGGCGCGAACAACCGGTTGAGCAGGGACGCGAACCCAGGGGAGTACAAGGGTCGCTGGAACCACTGGGCGTTCACCAAGGACACACGCACGGGCGAGATGCGCATCTACCTGAACGGCGAGCTCTGGCACGAGGCCGGGAACATGAGGAAGACCATCCCGCCCATCGATAGTATCGTCATCGGCGCGAATCTCCACGGGAGCGGCGGCTGGTACGAGGGCGGCCTGGACGACTTTCGAGTCTGGGACATTGCCCTCGATGAGGAGACGATCCGGGCGTGGCGGACCGGCGCGGTCGCGTCGGGCCACCCCTTCCGAGAGCACCTGCTTCTGGAGTACCGCTTCGATAACGAGGACGCGGGCGGCAACCGGATCGTGGACAGCTCATCCCGAGGGAACCACGGAGAGAGCTTCGGCCAGCCGCAGCGAGTGCCCTTCGGGCTCATCGGGCGCGCCGACATCAAGCCGGGACCGCGTGCGACGCTTCGCACGAACAGCATCCCGGCGGCGCGGCTCAGCGTCCGGCTCTTCGGAGACGGGGCGACGCCCGAGAGCATCACGCAGGTGATGGATGTATGGCCGGCGCACGACTCGTTGTTCGACGGCGACGGGAACCGGCTGGAGGATGAGCCCATCAAGAACCCGATGGTCCTCGAGCAGGGCGAGCACAGCTGGTACGGTGAGCCGTTCGAGGTGGTGGAGAAGTTCGAGCTGGCCCGATTCATCACGCCCTACGGGCTCGGCCTCGACCTCGGCGAGAACGGATTCACGTGGGTCTACGATGTCACAGACTACGCGCCGCTCCTGCGAGGGGAGGTCGACCTCCGGGCGGGGAACACTCTGGAGCTCCTCGACCTCACGTTCGAGTTCGTGGAGGGCACGCCGCCTCGGAAGGTGCACGACATCTGCAATCTCTGGCCGCTCGCCGACTACGGGTACCGCGAACTCGCCGCCGACGAGGCACTCGACTCCATCGTGCTCGCGCTCGCTCCGGAGGCCGCGGGGTTCCGCGCGCGCTCCTGCATCTCCGGTCACGGCCACGCGGGCCCGGACAACTGCTGCGAGTGGGACGCCAAGGAGCACACGCTCGCGGTCGACGGGCAGGAGCGCTTCCACTGGACCGTCTGGCGCGACTGCGGCATGAACCCGGTGCACCCGCAAGGGGGGACGTGGCAGTTCGACCGGGCCGGATGGTGCCCGGGCACGTTCGTCGATACGTACGAACACGAACTGACGCCGTGGGTGGAGCCGGGCGGGAACGTGGTGCTGGACTACGGCATCGAGCCGTACGATCCGGAGAGCGGCGAGGCCGACGGACGCTTCGTGATGTCGCACCAGCTCTTCAGCTACGGCCCCCCGAGCTTCAAGCTGGACGCGGCGGTCGCGGACGTCATCGCACCGTCGGCGCACGGCGAGCACAAGCGTCTGAATCCCGTCTCCGGTGAAGCCATCGTGCGCATCCGGAATCTCGGCGCTGCAACGCTGACCAGACTGACGATCGGCTACGGGTTAGAGGGAGGACGCCAGAGCAGTTTTGACTGGGAGGGTGAACTCGCTTTCCTCGAGAGCGAGACCGTCACGCTTCCGGCGCCAGACTGGACCGGGATGGACGAAAGGTCGCGCTTCGTCGTCAAGGTCGAGCGTCCCAACGGGGAGGGGGACGAGCATCCGTCCAACGACCGCGCTGTCGTCGCCGTCGTCAAGCCACACGTGCTGCCGCCCGAGTTCCTGATTCATGTTGAGACGCCAGGGTTCGGGCGCGCGGCCGAGAACAGCTACACCATCTCCGATCGAGACGGACTCGTCGTGGTTCGGCGGGACAGCTTCACCGACGACACGACGTACCGTGACCGCGTGCAGCTCCCGCCCGGCGCGTACACGTTCGAGTTTCTCGACAGCTCGGAGGACGGCCTCATCCGGCACTGGTGGCTCAGGGGCTCCGCTCCGGACAGC
>DAOWER010000162.1 GCA_030638405.1 Candidatus Eiseniibacteriota bacterium
AGGGCCAAGTAAACGCGTCTGGGCCGTTTGAGTTCCGCGTCAAACTCAGGAAATCGCCCCACCGCCAAGGCCAGATCGGCCTGGAACATCTGACGACATCGCTCGGCCATCGCCGCGATCGATGATTCATCCGCTGCCGGCTGGACATCGGAAGCCAATGTCATCGGTTTCAGGAAATGCGTCATCGCTTCCGAATCGCGCAAGACCATTCCGCCCAAGTAAACTCCGGTTGACTCCCGGGCTTCGGCAAGCCAGTCGGCGACCATCCCGCCGGTTCCCCATTCGGCCGTGGCCAGGGGGAGTGCCCGGTGTTCGCTCGGCAACGTGGCTTGCCAGGCGGCTGGTACTGGGCTTGTCGCGCATGGGCGGGGGCGAGCGGCGGAGTGGGGTGTGGGGAGAAGGTCAGCTGTCGGAGCGTCCCGTCCGCCAGGTCACGCGCGAAGTAGTTGGGGATCTCGTCGACCGACTCACGTCTCGTGATGACGTGACGCGCCTCTTTGTTCATCACGAGTACCGGGCGCTCGTAGTACGGCGCCTCCGAGCGGAACAGTCTGGCCGTCTCACCGTGGTACGTGTCGAACGTGTCGAGGAACGGCCTGTCGCCCTCCGGAGACGCCCCGTCGCCTATGAGGAAGATGGTGTTGGCGTCATCGGCGGTCAGAAGCACGCTCCGTCCGTACTCGTTCCGCACCATCACGGGCTCACCGGGATCGTTATATCGGTCCTGCCAGGAGTAGTCCATCAAGAGCTCCGGCTCTACATCAGGCGCACCGGGCTGAAGCTTCCACGCTCGTATCCTGCGGTCGTCCCACCACCACTCACCGGCTATGGCCAGTCCGTCGTGGCCCCAGTAGACGCCGTCGTAGCGCAGCTCAAACGTCATCCACTCCGTCGGCTCCCCGTCGAACGGGGCGGGCAGCAGGAAGAGCCTGTCCCTCTCTGCGGCTTCAGCACCCGCATCGCCTCCGTCCAGGGCCTCCGCCCAACAGAGCGTGGCCGGGGCGTCGGCCCGCCACATCACGGTCCGTGGACCGGTCTGCACACTCCCGCGCGTTATCGGTATCTGCTCGCGGAGAGGATGGTCGGCAACGGTGTGCACGACCTCTCCCCCGAGATCCCAGACCTCGATGAGAAGCGGGAAACGATAGGCGGGCACCGTATACGAGTAGGGTCGGTGCAGCGACTGGACAAGGATGTAGCGACCGTCCGGCGACGGGTCGAAGTCCCACGTGATGGCGGGGTCACCGACCACCGTCACCGTGCCGTCCAGTTCGACCAGCGCGAGCTGGGACGTCAGGTACCTGTCGAAGAGCGCCTCGTCGTGCGGGCTCTTGAGCATGTCCTGGTACGTGCGCGTGGGCGTCTTCGTGCCGATGTTCTCCTGAACGATGGGTCCCTCGGGAACGCGCGGAGCCTCAAGCGCCGGACCGCCGCGCTGCTCGGTGCTGACCATACAGCAGACCAGGCTCTCGCCGTCGTCGACCCACGCGGGCGCCTCCCCCGCTGTCAGGCTGACGACGGGACCGGTGAGCGGACGGGCCTCCCCCGTCTTCACCTCGGCCACCCACAGCTCCACGCCCTGCGCGGTCGCGTTCGTGAACGCCACGCGGGCTCCGTCGGGCGACCACCGGACGTTCGTAATCCGGGGAGTTTCCGGCAGGCCGGTGACCGGTCGTGACTCGAGGTCGCTGATGCGGACGAACTCGAGCCTGTTGTTCGGCCACACGCGGCTCGGCGAGAAACTGTCGGGCTTGATCCTAAGCCCCGCGAGCTTGAGCTCTGGTTCGGACAGCTCCGCGATCGACGGATAGCCGGGGCGCGATATCAGGATGCCCCATTCCCTGGTCGGGCCTATGCTGAGCTGGGGCGTCTTGGGCGTGTCGATGATGTCGACGAGCGCCTGGTCCGGCACGCGGTAGACGGCGTCTTCCGCCGCAGCCGCGGCTCCCGCGCACACCAGTACGATCAGGGTCAGGGCAATGCCCGCGGCGGTGCGGCCGCGGTGGTCCGAAGGTCGGGTCATGTTGCTCTCTCCTGTTCTCGCTCGTGCTGCAGTCTGCCGTTGCCTTCTTCTGTCGGTATGCGCCGGCGCTCGGCTACTCCTTCTCGATCACCGCCGCGTAGACGGGACCCTTCGTCCCGAACAGCTTCGCGACTCGCCAGCCCGTGCCCCTGAGGAGTTTCTTCATCTCGTCAGGAGAAACGAGCAGGTAATCGAACCA
>DAOWER010000161.1 GCA_030638405.1 Candidatus Eiseniibacteriota bacterium
GGTTCCGTCGACCGTGACATCGTTCGCACCGTGCCACGTCATCCCGAAGGGAGGTGATCCGGACTCCGAGTTGAACCAGCCCATCATCCAGCCGGGATCGTTCGGCTGATCCCACAGAACATCGGCGCTGGCCGCCTGCGCCACCATCAGGACAACACACAGCACTGCGAGCTTGGTCAGTATCGAGTTCATTCTCTCTCTCCTTCTGTCCTGCTTCGGATTTACTTCGCCTGCACAGCACCTCGCACACACATCTACAGCACGGTCCCACTGCTCAGCCCCCGGTCCTCCTCTCGTCCGATGCCATCCCCCGACTGCCTGACAACCTCCATCGAGGACCACACTAACATATCTGCCAGATTTCTGCAAGCGTTCTCTAAAAGAACTTGCAGATAATTCGCGGATATGATATAGTGGTTGATGTGGACAGGGACTATGATATAACGTCTGACTTTGTAATGGCTTACGCGCCGCAGCCGGAGGGGCATCCCTCTCGCACCGGCTAGGTGAGGCAGGAAGGGGTGGATTACATGGCGAGGCTTTCTTCCTCGGGAACCGAACTGAAGCTCGAAGACCGCGTGCGTTCTGTGGCCGACGACCTACGCGGCCACCTCGAACCCATCGTCCGCGAGGTCGCGGGGTCGAGACCGAGGCCCTCGCGTCTGGTCTCCGAGCTGGACATCGACAAGAGCCTGGCGAGCCGGCTCACTCGAGCGCTTCGCGCCGACGAACCGTTGGAGTTCATGCACCTTCTGCCGTCGCCGACCGGGCTGGGCATCTTCCTTGCCGCGGCACGCAGCGCCGGGATCAGCAGGGACGTGTGCCGTGCCGCCGAGGACAGCGTTGACAGCTTCCGCTTCCTGCTCGAGGCACTTCCGGGCGGCAGGGCCACTCTGGACGCCGCGATCTCCGCCTCATCTGGCGAGGCCCGCACGCGCACGGAGAAGCACGCCAAGCAGGCCGTCTACAAAGCGATGTCCTACCTCGTGGGCATCCGCTGCGAGAGCATCGCCACAATGTTCGCCGTACAGCCGGCCGCCGATGACAGGATGGTCGACTGCATTGATTTGCATCAGCGCATTGGCATCAGGAGGCTCCGGCCAACGGCACCGCTTGGAGTCTCGAGCATCAGGCTTCATCCGCCGACCAACGGAAAGACGCCGCTTCCGTTCATGGAGACGCTTGACGGTGCTCCTGCCAGCGAGGTGCAGAGCCACTTCCTCTCTGAGTTCAGCAGCCCCGATCTTCCGGAGTTCCACATGTTCAACGAAGGAAGCGTGACGACCATCGCCCTCTCTGAGAGCGACCCCCCTCTGGAGTCGCCGCTGGATCTCACGTCAGCGACGGTCATCCGCAATGTCCTGGAGCGTTACCGAACCGAGGAAACCCACGACGAGTGGCGCGGATACCTCCTGCACCTGCCGTGCAAGACACTCGTGAGAGACGTCTACATCCACGAAGACCTCTACCCCGGAATGGTCCCCGAGATCACGCTGCACATCCCGAGCCCGAAGGGCGCGGAGACGGTGCGCCACCCCGGGCTCCACGGCAGGCTGAACACCCTGGACCTCGCCACACCCGTGGAGAGCCTCGGTCTGGGAATGAACGGCATCGCCATCAGGGGAATCCGCCGTTACCCGGAGCTTGTCCATGAGACATTCGAGAGGGCAGGATGGGACCCGACGAGGTTCCGGGGGTACCGCGCACGCGTGACCTACCCTGTTCCGATGGTCCTCATGACGTGGTGGTTCTCGCTGCCGGAGCGGCCGTCGACCGACGGCTGATAGAGCAGACACACGAGGAAGCCCCTCACCCGTCGTGTGAGCGCCGAGCGCCAGCGCGAACTCCTTCATCCCGCGGCCGCGGTCGCGAGAACCCCGACCTTGACCATCCCCGCAGCAGCGTGTTACAAGAGTGGTCGGCTACTCTGTGTGAACCCACAAACCAAGGAGTGACCGCGTATGAGGAATCCCGCAGCGGTTGTGAAGGCCGTGAACTGGCGCCGCGCCGTCCGGTGGACGGCCCTTCTTCTTCCAGCGTGTGTGATCCTGCCGAGCCTTGGCTGCTCCCACTTCACACCGTCGACCTCGGCGAACCTCGCTCCGTTCGCGGAGCAGACACTCGCGATGGCCGGCAGTTTCGATCAGAGCCTGGGACAGGGACGGCTTGTCTATGCGAGACATCTCGCGCAGGGCCCCGAGACAGCGCGCTACAAGGAGTCTCTGACCGAGCTCCAGAATCACGTCAGGGGCATAGTTGCCTACTCGCTCCAAGTCGTCACCGTCGCCGAATCGGGCCTTCCGGCCGATGAGAAGGCGAGGGAACTGGCGGGGTTCCTCGACAGACTCCTCGACCGCGTTGATTCGGACACTGACGTGCGCAGCACCCTCTCCGAAGAGAGTGTCCGTGCCATCATCGAGAGCGTTCGTTCACAGGAATCGCTCGTGGACGCGCTCCGGGAGGCGCAGCCTCTCGTGGATGAAGCAGGAGCCGCGACACTCGCGATCATCGACGAACTCAGCGACTCCGGGACGGCGGCTGAGGCCGAAATCACCGGGGAGATCCAGAAACGGCACGGGCCCATGATGCGCTACGCCGACATATTCAAGCGACAGCAGGCCGAAGTGCTGGAGGGCCTCACGCTCGTCGATGGGTATTGGAAGGGCGACGATCTCGCGCTCGAGCCACTGAGGGAGAGCGCACCGCGGTTCATGGCGGACACACCGCCCGCCGACAGGATGACCGCCGATGATGTCCGATCGGTCGAACAGCAGCTGTTCGACCGCTTGCAGGAGTTGGATCAGGCTCGTCAGTTCATGGTCTATGACGTCGACGTCTACTTCGAGCAGATGCGGGAGCTTGACCGGCTCAGCCAGTCAAGCACCGCCGCCCTCCGCAAGGCTCGCGTGGCGGTCCATCTGTGGGTCAAGACCCATCGGAAACTCTCAAGAGGCATCACCCAGCCGGCGACGTTCGACCTATTCCAGATAACTGAGTCGCTGATTGGCTCGGTGCTCTAGAGCATCCTGGAGCGTCTCGTGTCGTCGTGAAGGGCTCGAGGCTGGCTCCCCCGCGACCAAGGAAGAACCGCCCGGGCCGTGAGGCTCGGGCGGTCCGTATGATGGGGCCGCTACCGCGCGAACGTCACATCGTAGTTCTGCCCGAGGGCGGCCTGGAAGTAGACCCCTCGCAGAACGTCGTTCGCGGCGTCGTACCTGAGGGTGTAGGTCGAACCGGGGTAGTTCACGTCGCGGAGTTCGACGAAGACCTCAAACGTGCCATCGACGACCCGGAATGCGCTGCGGGAGACGTTGATCGGGCGCGGGTTGTAGTACGCGGCTTCGAGACTCCCGTCTTCGGCCGCGGAGATAATCTCAAGCACGTAGGGGGAGTCCGTCCGGACCCACCGACCCGCGAGCCCCTGCGCATCGGCGATGGTCACGACAGGGACCGGAGGGGCGGCCGCCGGCATCGCCTCTCCACCCGACGGCGAAGCGGGCTCCGAGTGTGAACCGCCAACCCTCCACACGACTCCTGCAACTACCGCAACGACGACAACGCTGATCCATATCCATGCGCCTCTGGACCGATTGCCAGGTGTGCCGCGGCGTGAATGCGTCTTCGTTGAGCTCATTATCCTCCCCTGTGCCTCGGGCTCCTGGCCCCGACCATCAACTACCCGAGTCTATCCGAGTCGCGCTCTCGCGTGCCACCCCTACTTCGAGAACGAACCCCCCAGGCGATCGCCCAGGGGGTTCGTCCCGTTTCGTGAGCAGGAAGATCACGCTATTCGTGCAAGGACCACGCTTTCATCCCACCTGCCTGCATTGGGCCGCACCCGATTGACTCGGGTGCGGCCCGAAGCGTGAATGGACTAGTGCGAGCCA
>DAOWER010000234.1 GCA_030638405.1 Candidatus Eiseniibacteriota bacterium
AGGCCGCGCCGACAGTTCCGGCTCTAGCTCTTCTCCTGCTCCGCCTTCATCCTCGACGAAAGCTCCCAGGCGAAGATCTTCTTCCCCGCGTCGTCCAGCGTCATGAATTTCCCCATGAGTTCCCGCTGCTCCTCTTCCGGCAGCGTCTGGACCCACATCATTATCGCACGGAAATCGACCTCCTCCTCGCCGTCGCCGTCCGCAGACTCGGTCTCAATCAGCCAGGCGACGGTGCGATTCTCCTCCGTGAGGTACTTCTCTGCGACCCTCATTATGTCCTCGGGCCTTACCCTCTTCATGCGTTCCATGTCGGTAAGCAGCGCCCGCCGGTCCCCTCTCATGGCCTCATATATGCCGACCCGGAAGGCCAGCCCGATGTTGGAGCCGAGAGCTCTGACGAGCGAGGCCTCGTCCTGGTTCCACACGCGCTCGAGCTCGCGCATGCTGACGGGCTCGGTCTTAGCGCGCTCGAGCTCTGAGAGAATCGCCGCTTCCACTTCCGGGAGGGTGTGCGGGTCCTTCGGGTCGGCAGAGATGGTGAACAGAGGGTCAAGCCGTTCACCAGGTCCCATCCAGGCCTCCGGCGCCTCTCTGGTCAGCCCCTGTTCCTCATAGATGCCTTTGTAGAAGCGGCTCGTCCGGCCACCGGAGAGAATCGACTGCAGTGCGCTCAGGGGGTAGCTGTCGGGATGAGGGTTGGCAGGTACGTGGTAGCCGATCATCATCGCGGGCTTCGCGTCCTTCTTCACAACTACCCTGCGCTCGCCCTGCTGCTTCGGCTCACGGGTCGTCAGCGCGGGAAGGTCCTCGCCGCGCGGAATAGCCCCGAAGTACTTCTTCGCGAGCTTCTTTACCTCGTCAGCGGTGATGTCGCCCGCAAAGAAACCGACTGCGTTGTTCGGCGCGTAGTTGCGGTCGAAGTACTCCTGAAGGTCCGTCCGGGTGATCATGGTCACGTCGGACTCCCAGCCGAGGACCGGCACTCCGTACATGCTGGCAGTGTAGGCGGTCGACAGGAAAGAGTAGTAAAGAACGTCACCGGGATCGTTCAGGCTCATCCTCATCTCTTCCATAACTACGTCGCGTTCGGTGTAGAACTCGCGGAAGACGGGATTGGCCATCCGGTCCGACTCCATGAGCATGAAGAGCTCGAGGCGATTCGCCGGCAGATAGGCGAAGTAGAACGTACCGTCGTTCGACGTACCCGCATTGAGCATCCGCGAGCCGTTGTTCACGTACGTCTCCCACAGCTCGTTCGAGATGATGAGCTCCCGGTGCTCGGCCTGCGTGCCGTAGAGGTCCATCTCCGTCTTCTTGAGCGTGAGATAGAGATCGAAGTAGCCAGTCTCGCCCTCTTCGAGCAGACCGTAGAGCGACCGCATGTCGTCCGCGGGCCCTGCGTTCTCCAGCTGCTCGACGAGAAGCTCGAGCTCGAGCGCGCGGTCCGAACCGATGGCCTCGCGTTCCTCTTCGCTGAACGACGATGTCAGCTCGTTCACGTACTCATCGAAGTACTCAAGCCGCCACGGCTCGATCTCCAGCATGAGCTCGCGGACCTGCTCCGCCAGTTCGTCCTCGCGGGCGAGGAATTTCTTCTCGGCATCGTAGTCCTTCGTGCCCACCGTCTCGGTCCCCTTGAACAGCATGTGCTCGAGAAGGTGCGAGATGCCGGTGATCCCGGGCCGTTCGTATATCGCGCCGACCTTGAACCCGACGGCGCAGAAAGCGACCGGGGCCTCGTGGCGCTCGATGACGATGAACTTCATGCCGTTGTCGAGCTGGAACTCCGTGATCTTGTCCTCCAGTGTCCCGGCAGTGGCCGCGGAAACAAGGCCGACGGCCAGCACCAGAAGATACAACGACCCGCTCAGAAACCGCCGCATCGGCGTCTCCCTTCGATTGAGGTTGCGGATATTGGCTTCGATCTGGCGCGCGTCAAGTAATTGATGAGCATACCGCTTGAACAGGGAGTCAGTCAAGGCCGCCCCGCTAAGCCGAGAGGCCTGTGGTTCGACCCCGTGCCCGGGCCCGGCCACGGAAAGCGAGGAACCATGGCATCGTGCGTGAAAGCGCAGCGGCCGCCACAGCGGGAAACGTCCCCAGAGGCCCCGCGAGACTGGTACGCGCCTTGCTTCACAGTGCTCTGACCCGCAGCGGCCCCCTGGCGACGCGAGCCAGGGGACCGCACGCCCTGTTTGGCCCTCCCCTCACGACCGGATGGGGGAAGGCCCACCTGAATGCGTGATTACACGCGGCGGCAGATTTGGTATAATAGGGGTTCTGCTCAACACGGACCTGTGCACGTCGCAGGCGGCCCTCGTTCGCAACAGGGTCGCGACACTGGGGCAGCGGAACCAAACCTCTTCCAGGGGATTGACGTCTATGAGGATCCTGGGCATTTCGGCCTTCTACCACGACAGCGCGGCTGCACTCGTCGAGGACGGCGAGATAATCGCTGCCGCTCAGGAAGAACGGTTCACCCGCAAGAAGCACGACCTCCGGTACCCGGGCAACGCCATCAAGTACTGTCTTTCGGAGGCCGGCATCTCCGCCTCGGATCTGGACTACGTGGCGTTCTACGAGAAGCCACTCGTCAAGTTCGAACGGATACTCGAGACGTACCTCCAGTTCGCCCCGCACGGCATCTCGTCGTTCATCAAGGCCGTGCCGCTCTGGGTGAAGAAGAAGCTGTGGATGAAGGACTTCCTCGAGCGCGAGTTGGGGTACGACGGGAAGATCCTCTTCGCGGAGCACCACGAGTCGCACGCGGCCTCCGCGTTCTTCCCCTCCCCGTTCCAGGAGGCGGGGTTCATTACCATCGACGGGGTCGGAGAGTGGACGACGTCCAGCTACGGCGTCGGTCGTGGAAACAAGGTTGAGATCCTGGGTGAGATCAAGTTCCCTCACTCGCTCGGTCTGCTCTACTCCGCGTTCACCTACTACACGGGCTTCAGGGTCAACTCCGGCGAGTACAAGGTCATGGGGCTCGCGCCCTACGGCGAGCCGAAGTACGTCGACATCATTCTGAACGAGCTCATGGATCTCAAGGAGGACGGCTCGTTCAAGATGAACATGAAGTACTTCGACTACTGCGCCGGCCTGACCATGACCAACAGGGCGTTCGACAGGCTGTTCGGTGGCCCCCCGAGGACCCCGGAGACGGACCTTCGGCAGCGTGACATGGATCTTGCCCGCTCGGTCCAGGACGTTACCGAGGAAGTGATGCTGCGGATGGCCCGTCACGTCCAGAAGGAAACGGGAACCAAGTACCTCTGCCTGGCTGGAGGCTGTGCGCTCAACTGCGTGGCCAACGGCAAGATACTCCGCAGCGGCATCTTCGAAGACATCTGGATCCAGCCGGCAGCGGGCGACGCAGGCGGTGCGCTCGGCGCGGCTCTCTTCACCTGGTACGAGTACCTCGGGAACGAGCGCAAGGCGGACGACAAGAAGGACTTCCAGAAAGCCTCGTATCTGGGGCCTGCGTTCGACAACGACAAGATCCTCTCGTATCTTACGACCAACGATATCCCGCACACGAAGCTCGAGGACGGCGAGATCGCGGACCGCGTGTCCGACATCCTCGGCTCGGAGAAGGTCGTCGGGTTCTTTAACGGACGCATGGAGTTCGGCCCGCGCGCGCTGGGCGGACGCAGCATCATGGGCGACGCCAGATCGCCCGCGATGCAGCGCACGATGAACCTCAAGATCAAGTACCGGGAGAGCTTCCGACCGTTCGCGCCGACCGTCCTCGTCGACCACGCGGACGAGTACTTCGAGATCGACAGGCCGAGTCCATACATGCTTCTTGTGGCGCCGGTCCGCGAGGATATCCGCCAGGAGATGACCGAGGAAGAGAGCAGCTGGTTCGGGCTCAAGAAGCTCAACGTGGTGCGCTCGAGCATCCCCGCGGTCACGCACGTCGACTACTCGGCGCGGCTCCAGACGGTCGCCCGTGATGACAACCAGCGCTACTACGACGTCATCGACGCCTTCCGGAAGAAGAACGGCTGCTCCGTGATCATCAACACGTCGTTCAACGTCCGAGGCGAACCCATCGTCTGTAGCCCTCACGACGCGTTCATGTGCTTCATGCGAACGGAGATGGACTATCTGATCATGGGGAACTACCTCGTCGACAAGACGGAGCAGAAGCCGCTCTCGGACGACATCAACTGGCGCGACGAGTTCGAACTCGACTAACACGATCGGGCTTGAGACTCCATGCGAGTCTGTGCCCAACGGAGGAAACGCACTTTGGCCAAGAACCCGAGCTGGATAGCCGTTATCGCGGAAGAGGTTAAGGCGGTCAAGACCGACCCCGGACATCTTCGCAAGTTCGGCCTGACGATGGGGGTCGCGTTTGCGATCTTCGGCGGGTTGTTCTTCTGGCGTGGCCACACGGTCGCTCCGTATCTCTTCATCGTTGCGGCTGCGTTCCTGCTTCTGGCGGCCCTCGCTCCCAAGGCCCTGAAGCCGGTCCAGAGGGTCTGGATGACGCTGGCGACAGTGCTTGGGTGGGTGATGACGCGCGTGCTTCTGAGCATCGTCTTCTTCATCGGCGTCACACCGATAGCGCTCATAGCGAGAGTCGTCGGGAAGCGCTTCCTCGACCTCGGGTTCGAGCCCGACAGGGAGAGCTACTGGGAGAAGCGGGAACCGCAGACCAGGGGCATGGAGCGGTACGAGAGCCAGTTCTAGCTGACCGGGGCCGCTACTGCAGAGCAACGGAGGAATCGATGGGCAAGGGATCTACACTCAAGGAGATATGGAACTTCCTGCGTGTGAGGAAGAAGTGGTGGCTTGTTCCGGTGGTCGTGCTGCTGGGACTGATCGGCGCGCTCCTGGTTCTCACAGAGGGGTCCGCGCTGGCGCCCTTCATCTACGCTCTGTTCTAGGAACGGCATCACGTCGCGACGTGGTTCCGGACGACGGGCCGGAGGACGAGGCGGACCCCAGCCACGCTCCTGAGAAACGCTCAACGCAATGCGCCCGCGGAGAAATCCGCGGGCGTTCGTTCGTACGGCGATGTCCGGGTTCGCGCGGAGCGCACGGCGCGGCCGTGCCGGCCGCGGGGCGCGGTGGTCGCGTCAGTCCAGGTCACGGAT
>DAOWER010000123.1 GCA_030638405.1 Candidatus Eiseniibacteriota bacterium
ACGTGTTCATCGTTATCCGATAGAGCCAGGTCGAGAAACTCGACTTCCCTCTGAAGCTCTTGATCCCGCGATAGGCGCGAATGAACGCGTTCTGTGAGAGGTCCAGCGCGAGATCCGGATCCTTGGCGAATCTGTAGGCAACCGCGTAGACGATGTCCTTGTGACGCTCGACCAGATAGTCAAAGGCCTCGCGATCGCCTGCCTGGGCGGCCCGCACCTTTTCGAGATCGACCTCCTTGGGATCTCGCTGCTCCTTGGGGTCTCGCTCAGGCATCTTCCCTCGCCGGGTGGTATGACGGGTCCGGGCGGACGATATTCACTTCGGGGGCCGGAACGTGCGGGATCCGGTGATCCCGCGCCCTCCGCGGCAATTCGCCCGTTTCAGGGACTCGCCTGCTTCCGGGACTCACGCGCCCGTGAGGGTCCCGGCGGTCTCGGGGGAGTCCCCCGTTCTAGATGCGGATGTCCCCGAACTCCCGGAGCTTCGAGGTCACGGTCTCCTGGATCTCGGCAAGGCGCTCCTCGGTCTTGGCCTCGAAGCGCATGACGATGACCGGCTGCGTGTTGGACGCCCTGACCAGGCCCCAGCCGTCGCCGAAGAGGATCCTGACACCGTCCACATCGATCACGTCGTTGTTGGCCTTGAAATACTCGACGGCCTGTTCGACCATCTTGAACTTGGTCGCGTCGTCGGAGATCTCGCCGCGGATCTCCGGCGTCGAGTAGTACTTCGGGAGCGTGGCGACCATCTCGGACAGCGACTCCGCACTTCGCGACAGCATCTGGAGGATCCTGCAGGAAGCGTAGACTGCGTCGTCTATGTTGTAGTAGCCCGCGGCGAGAACCATGTGGCCACTCATCTCTCCGCCCATCGGCGCTCCACTATCGCTCAGCTTCTTCTTCAGATGAGAGTGCCCGGTCTTCCACATGACGGGCGTGCCACCGTGCGCCACAATGTCCTCCACCAGCGCCTGCGAGCACTTGACGTCAAAGACGATCTCGGCTGGACCCTCGGCCAGGACCTCGCGCGCCAGGAGTGCGAGCATCTTGTCGGCAAAGACCACATCCCCGTTCTCATCGACCACGCCGACTCTGTCGGCGTCGCCATCGTAGCCGATGCCGATGTCGGCGCCGTGCTCCTTCACCGCGGCGATGAGATCCGTGATGTACTCCATGACGGTCGGGTCCGGGTGGTGATTGGGGAACGTGCCGTCCGGCTCACAGAAGAGGGGAATGACCTCACACCCCAGGTCGGACAGGAGATCGGCGGCCACGAGGCTTCCGCATCCATTGCCGCAGTCTGCCACGACCTTGAGCGGCCTCTCCAGCTTGATGCGTTCACGCACGGCGTCCTTGTACTGCTCGATGATGTCGGCGGACGAGCGCGTCCCCTCCCCTACCTCGAAATCACCGCGCTCGATAATCTCGCGGATCTTCTGGATCTCTTCCCCGTAGACCGAGTCACGACCCAGATTGAGCTTGAAGCCGTTCATGTCCGGCGGGTTGTGGCTGCCGGTTATCATCATGGAGCCGTCCACCGGGAGGACGTAGAGGCTGTAGTAGAGCACGGGCGTCGGCACGGTCCCGATGTCGACGACGTCGAGACCGACCGAGAGCGCTCCCTCTATGATGAGGGCGCGGAACCTCTCGGTGGAAAGACGTACGTCCCCGCCGAGCGAGATGCTCTTCCCGCCGTGGCGCAGAACGTATGTCCCGAATCCTCTGCCTATGTCCCTCACGACGTCGTCGGTGAGGTCCTTGTCCACGACTCCTCTAATGTCGTACTCTCGGAAGATGTAACTCTGCATCGGCTCTCCCTTCCAATTGCTGATGTCGCTCAAGGACCAGCCATCGGGTCGGACGCCCGGTCGCTAGGCCGACTCAGGCTCGGGCGGCAACTCCAGGGACTGCTCCCTGTCCGCCGACTTCCCCAGCGAGTGCCGCAGGCTCGTCCACCAGGCCTCGCCCTGGCGGCTTTCGAATTCGAGCACGAACCGGGCCGCACCGCCCACGCGAACGCGCACCCGTCTGAGTTCCGGCGTCCGCCCCTCAAGAAGGGACGCGTCCAGAACGGCGACGTCGGAATCGGCCGAACGCAGGAACACGAATCTCATCGGGTCTCGGCGGCCGCCGCTGTCGATGACGTAGAGCGCGGCACGCGTGAGACGCACGTCGCCCTGGACCGAGCCGCGAGCGCCATCAGTGAGCCTGACCTTGAGGTTTTCTTCTTCTCGAAGGAGCCCCTCGGTCCGCACGCGGCGTTCCCACTCTTCACGGACGCCCCTCGCCTTTCTCCTTCGTATCACCTCCGACAGCACGGCGAAGAGCGGCGCGGCGAGATACGGCAGGCTCTTGCCGAACTTGCCGAGATTCAGTTCGGGAAGGCGGACGGACAAGCCCGTGAAGTCGAAAGAGCCCACGAACCTGTACGCGATGTAGCCGACCGCGATCACGGCCAGCGCCACGTACGCCCAGCGTTCATCTCGTTCGTGACTCAAGATCCGCTCCTCACAGGAATCCTGCCGGGCGCCCGTTGCGGCGCCTCGCCGGAAGACGGGTAAGCACTTCCGTCGGGAAGCGCGCCGGCCGCCGTCAGTCCAGCGTCGTGCCGACCTTGTCCCTGACTTCCCGCATGGTCTCCTGCGCGATCGGCCTGGCGCGGTCCGCTCCGGCTCTCAGTATGTCTCGCACCTCGGACGGCTGTGCCATGAGCTCCGTACGTCTCTCGCGTATGGGAGCGACCGCCTCCTGGATGTGCGCAGCGACGATCTTCTTGCAGTCGACGCAGCCGATGCCAGCGGTGCGGCAGCCTTCCGCGCAGTGCGCGATTTCCTCGGGAGTCGAGAAGATCCGGTGATAGGCGTAGAGGTTGCATACCTCGGGGTCGCCGGGGTCGCTCCTGCGCTTCCTCGCCGGGTCGGTGACGGCGGTGGCGAGCTTCCTGGAGATCTCTTCGTCCGTGTCGTCGAGGTAGATGCAGTTGTCCAGGCTCTTGCTCATCTTGTTGACACCATCGGTGCCCACGATCCTGGCGCCGCTCGACAGGACCTCCGCCGGCTCCTGGAACGTCTCGCCGAAGATCGAGTTGAAGCGCCGCGCCATCTCACGGGTGAACTCGAGGTGAGGCACCTGGTCCTCTCCCACGGGCACGATCTCCGACTTGTACAGCAGGATGTCCGCCGCCATGAGAACCGGATAGCCGAAGAGGCCCATGTTGACGTTGTCCGGGTTCTGCCGGACCTTGTCCTTGAAGGTCGGGATTCGGGACAGCCGCCCCATGGGCGTGATGCAGTTGAGTATCCACGCGAGCTCGAGGTGCTCCAGAACCAGCGACTGAAGCATGATGATCGACCTCTCCGGGTCGAGCCCGGCGGCCAGGTAGCTCGCCGCCGCATCGAGGACGCGCACGGGCATGTCCTTGGGGTCGTACCTGGCCGTCATCCCATGGAAGTCGACGATACCGAAGACGGGCTCGTACGAATCCTGAAGAGCTACCCACTGCTTGATGGCCCCGAAGTAGTTGCCGATGTGGAGCCTGCCGCTCGGTTGTATCCCGCTGAAGAAGTGCTTTCTCATGGTGTCTCCGGATGTCGTGAGATTGGCTTGCGCCCTGCGGCAGTCTGCCCTGCCGCGTCCGCCGAGTAGGCCGGTCGTGACCGGCCGCGCAGAGTTCGCCTATGCTAGCATGCCCGTACCCGTCCGTTCAACCTGAGGGGCGCGGGAGGCGGGGTTCCCGCCGTCACTCGGTCTTGGGGAGATTCAGGGCGCGGAGCCGCCTGCGCGCCTCGTCTGATACTGGATTCACGGCGACCGCGGCCTCGTACGCTAGGACGGCGGCGGCCGTGTCGCCCTCTACCTCGTGAAGACGACCCGTTGCCAGGAGGATCTCTTCGTCAAGATCGGGCCCCGCCTTGTTGCCGGCCAGAAGTTCCCGGGCCAGGTCGATACTGCTCCGGGCCTCGTCCGGCCTCCCGAGCTCTACGAGCGCTCGCGCGCGTAGAATGTGCCCCGTCGGGTCGGCCGGCACGGCCTCGACGTAGGCGTCGAGGTGCGTGATCGCGGCCGCGAAGTAGCCCGAGCGAAGCTGGAGCCCGGCTGCCTCCAGCCGGACAACGGCATCGGACGGGTCAAGCTCGATGGCCCTGTCCATCTCCTCAAGCCCGTCCGCCAGACGCCCGTGCCGCACCAGGGCTCCGGCATAAGCGTGGGCGAAGGACGCGTTGTCGGGTTCGAGGGCGGCGGCCGCGCCGAACTCGTCCACGGCGGCGCCCCAGTCACCAGAGGCGACGGCGGCCGCTCCCAGCTCGAGGTGCATGACCGCGAGCTCCGCCCTGTTCACCTTGGGTATCAGGTGGCGCCCGTCAATCATCACCTGCATCGGTTCGGCGTCGGTTCGTATCTCGAACGGCTGGTGCGACGACTCGATAGCTATCGTCTCGTCGTATGCCCAGCCCCCGAGGTCGATGGTCACCGGGATCGGAGTGCGAAATGGCTCGCCCTCCTGCCGGATGAGCCCGCGCACGATGTAGGTGCCGTCCCCAACGGGCGTCGCTTCGAACACGATGGCGTACGACGGCAGGTCGCTTCTCGACACCCACTCGTAGAAGAACCAGTCGAGGTCGTGCCCGTGCTCTTCCTCGAAAGCCTCCACGAACTCGCGGATGCCTACGGACTCACCGCCGTGCTCGGAGACGATCTTCCTGAGCGCCGCGCAATAAGCGCTCTGCCCGACCACGGACTCGAGCATCTCCAGGACAGCCGAGCCCTTGCCTCCGCAGATCCTGTCGTCCGAGGACGCGTCAGGCCCGAGGCAATCGAGCAGCGGAACGCCCCTTCCTGAGTCCCGCATGGCCCTCATGTACTGCGCCCGTCTGAGTCCTCTCAGACGGTCCGCACCGTCCTCGTCACCGGTGGCGTCGAGCCATCCCGTTTCGGCCTGAGTCGCGAGGCCGGCCGACACGAAGTGGCCCGGGTCCGTCCAGAAGGTCCACCAGCTGGCCGACAGCCCCGACACGATCTTGCTCAGCGGCATGCCCGCCGGTCCCGGTTGCCCCCCGCTCTGGACCACCACCAGCCCGGGGCCGGTCACGACGGCCGTGGGCCAGCTCCGACCGGCCGGGAGCTCGACGACGTTGAGCCACTCGTAAGGATACTCGCCGAAGCACGTCTCAAGGAATCGAAGGACCTCGATCAGCTCAGACGGCACCGAAGACGGGGAACCCTGCCATCCGGCCACGCCCGATCCCACGGCGCCGCCGGTGGAGAGTATGTGGTTCCCGAAGAACACGTCCCCCACTACCGTCAGTGAGCTCTCGAGCTTACCCACGACCACTCCGGCGCCCGTGACGGGCGTCGGCACATCCCATACGTCTCCATCGGCGCAGACCTCAGCTCCGGCGAGCGACGGAGCCATTCCCGCGAGGGTACCGCTGACCACGCTCGAGTAGCCGGTCGGATATCGGACTTCCACGCGAAGCCGAGCCGGATCTCGCGCATCCGATACAGGGTACCAGTGAAAACCCGGGCCGAGCGCGACGACGTCGTCGTTCACCAGGGCGCCGTCTGCCGACGCGAGCCGCCCTTCGTAGCTCAGTTCCATTTCCTGCGGGAAGCTCGTGGCGCCCGCGGAGGCAAAGACCTCGAGGACGTCCCCGACGCGCGTGTGCATGAGCGTGTCGCCGCGGGCATCGCGTACGGTGAGCACTCGGAGGTCCTCGTTGAGGAGCAGCACAACGTGGTCGAGTGGCGACTCTATCCAGAGCCGGCTCTCCCCCGAGAGCCACCCGGCCCCCGGATCGATGCAGACGGATATCTCCTGTCTGATGACGTCTTGTTGATCCAGAGCCCGCTGTGTCGCGTCGACACGTTCCTGGTCGATTGCGAACAGCGTCTGGACAGCCTCAGACTCGTGTGTGGCAGCGTCATCCCGGTCCGCGGCCGGCGAGGCGCCGGAGGGCGCAAGCGGCGCGCAGAGGACCGCGGCCATGACGCCGGTGAAGCAGAGAACGTGTTGCAGTGCTCTGTGCACGTGAATCTCCATGTATGAGCGGAGTCGCGTTGACCGCCTTCTCTTGACCCGAAGTGCCCAGAATACTATCATATTCGAATAGGCGAACGGAAAGGGAGTATCAACAGATGGCACCAGCATACAGCGAGAAGGTCCTGGAGCACTTCAGAAACCCGCGGAACGTGGGTGAGCTGGAGAATCCGGACGGCGTCGGGATCGAGGGCAATCCCGTGTGTGGCGACCTCATGGAGATTCACATCAGGGTCGAGGACGACCGCATCACCGACATCAGGTTCAAGACCTTCGGGTGCGGCTCTGCCATCGCCACCAGCAGCATGGTAACGGAGCTTGCCAAGGGCAAGACGCTCGACGAGGCCCTCAGGATTACGCGACAGGACGTCGCGGACGAGCTGGACGGCCTTCCGAAGCAGAAGATGCACTGCTCGAACCTGGCCGCCGACGCGCTTCACAAGGCTATCGAGGACTACCGGAAGAAGCAGGCCGAGGGTTCGTCCGGCACCTAGACACAGGTCTTGGGCGCCGCGGCACAGCCGGAATAGCGAATGGTCTCTGTAGGTTCCGCGCGGCTCCCACAGACGGGGGCCGCGTATTGCGTACAGGTTTCCTGTTGACAGAGAGAGCGCTCGTGTCGTAGTCGGTGTTTACCGGCGTTCATTCAGCAGACGCGCCACAGCCAAGGAGGACAGGATGCAGGACGTACCCCAGCAGACACCGCAGGGAGGAGTGGAGCCCGCTCCCGGAACGTCTCCGATCAAACCGCATCGTGGAGGGGCGATCCTCGCGCTGGGTATCATCGGGATCGTGATCTGCTTCGTCACCGGGATCATCGCCTGGGTGATGGGCTCGAGCGACCTCAAGGAGATGGACGCCGGAACGAGAGACCCAAGCGGCTATTCGTTGACGAAGGCCGGGATGATCTGCGGGATCATCGGCGTGATCTTGGCGGTCCTCTCCATCTTCTGGATGATATTCGTCATCGGCCTGTCCGGGGTTCTCGGAGCCGTGGGCTGCTAGGCGCAGAGCGTTGAGGCTGACGTTCGCCACAGGACAGCCGGCGTTCCCGATACCGCGCGCGGCACTCCTGGCGGGAGCCCTGCTGGTCGCGCTCGGCATCGTGGCGGCCGCGCTGCCCGGAATCGAAAGCGGCCCCGTCGCCTGCCCGTTCAGGGCGGTGACGGGGCTTCCCTGTCCCACATGCGGCCTGACGAGGGCCGCTCATTCGCTCATGCGCGGCAACCTCGATGGTGCGCTCGCCGTCAATCCCTTCGACACGATCTTTCTTCTCGTCGCCGTGCCTCTGTTCGCGGGGCTGTGGGTGGCCAATCTGGCGGCCGGGTTCGCCGTCAGGATCTCGATGTCACCGACGGAACGGCGGGCCGCCTGGGCGCTTCTCACGGCCGTGGTCCTTGCCAATTGGGTGTACGTCCTGGTGACGCACCCCTGAGCACCCTTGAGCACCCCCTAGCCCGCCCTGCCCTCGTAGAGCTCGCGATAGACCTCCCCGTAGCGGAACACGCGCCTGACGTAGTCGATGGTCTGCGAGTACCCGATGTCCTCGACGAACACGTCGCTGTCGCGCTCGCCCCCGTACTCCCACCACCTCTCGGACGCTTCGGGACCACCGTTGTAGGCCGCCAGCGCTCTCAGGACGTCGCCGTCGAACTCGTCGAGCTGCACAGAGAGGTACTCCGTCCCGAAGCGGATGTTGATCTCGGGGTCGAACAAGTGGGCGATCCTGAACTTGCGGTGACCGAGCCTCCTCGCGACCCACCTGCCGGTTGAGGGCATGATCTGCGAAAGCCCGCGGGCGCCGACCCACGAGAGAGCCTCAGGCTCGAACAGGCTCTCCTGTCGGATCAGCGAGTACTCGATGTGGGGATCGATGCCCCTCGCGGCGCACTCGCGTTCGATGATGTGCCGGAAGTGCCTCGGGCAGATGCGCTTCCGCAGGTAGACCGGCGCGTCGCTCAACTCCTCAGCCGGAGAGATGGCCAGGAGCCTCTCGGCGAGCAAGATCGCGCGCTTGTGCAGACCGACACGCTCGCAGTAGTCGACGAGAATGTCGAGGGCACGCGGGTCCCGGCCGACGACGTCCGTAAGATGCCTCAGTTCGGTAAGGGCCGCGCTTCGCATGTGAAGGGCCAGAAGCACGTCGGCCCGTCTGAAGGCCGGTTCATTGTAGATGCTCTGCCTGAGCGCAACCCTATCCGCCGGGAAGTAGACCTCATCGTACCACTCCGCCAGCCACGCCGCGAAGTCCAGGGCCTCGCCCCTCCACATCGCCGAGCGCGTGTAGCGGGCGGTCGCGCCGGAGGACGCGCGTCGGCTCCTCGGAACCTCCGTGACGTGCCCGAGCTCCCGGAGACGCGCGCGCGCACGTGCTCCGTAGTAGGAATCCCCCGCGGCCTCCACCGCCTCGACGTAGGTCGCGATGGCATCATCCGGACCCGAGAGATGCTCTCTGCACTTGCCCGACCAGAAGAGGGCGCGGGCCTCCCCGTCATCTGACGAGGAGGCGAAGATGTCCGCGAACACCGCCGCCGCCCCGGAGTAGTTCTCCAGTTTGTAGAGACACAGCCCAACGCGGAAGAGCGCGTCGCTCGCCCACGGCGACGTCGAGTAGGCGCCCACGATGCGGCTGAACTCGGCGCCCGCCTCGTCCAATCTCCCCTTCTCTTCCAGAAACCTGGCCTTCTCCCAGAGCAGCTCAGGAGCGGCCTCTCTGCCTGGGTTCTCCACGGCGAAGCGCTCGTAGGTGGCGAGGCTCTCCTCCAGCTTCCCGCTCGCGCGGCGGCAGTAGGCGAGTTTTGACCACGCCAGGTCATAGTACTCGGCGTCGGACCCGAACTCCGTCGCCTCCTCGTACGCCCTGGCCGCCGTTCTGAAATTCCCGAGGCGCTGGTGGCTTCGTCCCAGGAAGTAGCTCGCCTCGTGCTCGAACTCCTTCCGTTTGTCGTGGCGGATGTAGTAGGTGAAGAACTCAGCGGAGTCCTCATAGAGCTTGCGGTTGTAGAGAACCAACCCTTGCTGATACCTGTCGGTGAACGCCCGCGAGATCCTGCGTCCCCTCTTGAACGCGTCGTGGGAGTGTCGAGACCTGGGAAAATCGTTGACCGCGGTCGCGTAGCTCCGACCGGCCGCGTCCTCGTCGCCCCTCTTCTCGTAGGCGCGGCCTATTCTGTAGTGCGCAAGCGCACGCTCCTCGTAGCTCCCGGCCTCGGCAAGGAGGAGTCGGTACCACTGAAGCGCCATGTCGTAGTCGTCGGTCTTCTCGTAGAGACCCGCCAGTTCGAGCATGGCGGGCAGGTCGAACGCGGTGTCCACACCGTCGTCGATGACGGTGCGAAGCTCCTCCGTCGCAAGATCGAGATTGCCCATTCCCGCGTGACACGCAGCCATGCGGAGTCGGACGAGGTCCTCGACCTCACTGAGTTCCGTGAGCGAGAGGGAGTAGCCGACGAGCGCGGACTCCCACTCCTGGAGGTGCTCGTGGGACCGCGCCATCAGGAAGCGGGCCCGGGCAGCGCGGTCGACCAGGTACGACGCGGGTGAAGCGCCGGCGTTCGATTCGATGGCGTCTATCGTGCCCGCGTAGAGGCCGGCCGCGTCGACGTAGTTTCCACGGTTGAAGCGCAGGTCCGCCTCAGCAAACAGTGAGTCCGCGCGTGCGCGCCAGGAGCCGTGCGCCGGCGTTACCGGGATCAGAACAGCGAGCGCGAGGGCAACGAGGATGGCCGTCGTCGAGGAGCGGGCTCTCGTTGTGGCGCCGTGTCGAGCGTGTCTTCTCATGTGGTTCCCAAGGCTCCTCGTGATGTCAGCTGTCGTCGAGACCCAGGAGCGCCCCGACGTCGCCCGCCGTACTGGCGGCGACGGCTTCATTCGCCAGCGAGACGGCGTCGGCGAGATCGACGTCCCTGATCGCCTTCTTCGTCCCGGGCAGCCGGCTGTTGGAAACGCTGAGCTCCCGCAGTCCGAGACCGATCAGTAGCGGGACGTAGGCGGGCGTACCGGCCATCTCCCCACACAGGGAGATGGGCTTCCCCGCCGAGGCAGCGCCTTCGACGGCGCGCGCAATGAGGGCGAGCACAGAGGGGTCGTGCGGCCTGTAGAGCCGGCTCACGTAGGAGCTCCCGCGGTCGACGGCGAGCGCGTACTGCACGAGATCGTTCGTGCCTATGCTCAGAAAGTCACACTCCTTGGCGAGGCGGTCGGCCACCATCGCCGCTGACGGTATCTCTATCATCACGCCGGCCGTGATGTTCTCGTCGAACGCGATGCCCTCGCGCCTGAGTTCACTCTTCGCCTCGTCCAGTCTGCGGCTCGCCTCGCGCAGCTCCTCCACCGAGGAGATCATGGGCAGCAGGATGCGCACTGTTCCCAGCGCGCTCGCGCGGAGGATCGCCCTGAACTGAGCCAGCAGGAGGTCCGGGCGATCCAGGAGCACGCGCGTAGAGCGGTAGCCGAGGTTGGGATTGTGCTCGTGAAACGGATTCTCGGGACCCACGAACTTGTCGCCGCCGACGTCCAGCGTTCTGATGGTGACCGGCCTGCCGGCCATGGCCTCGACCGCTTCGCGGTAGGCCTCGAACTGAGCGTCCTCGTCCAGGAACAGGTTCGCCGACATGAATACCATCTCGCTGCGGAGAAGCCCGATGCCGTCGGCGCCCAGCTCCGCGGCCTGGCGAGCTTCCTCGCTCGAGCCGATGTTGCTCATGAGTGTTATCTCTGTCCCGTCGCGCGTGACCGACGGAAGCTCCAGGACCGACGCCAGCTCGTGGCGTTCCCTGGCTTCCGCCTCGCGCATGCGCTCGTAGCGCGCCCGGGTGTCGGCGGACGGGTCAACGATGCCCACGCCCAGGGCACCGTCCAGTGCAACGATTTCCCCCGTGCGGACCTTGTCGAGGATACCCCCGACCCCGGCCATCGCCGGGACGCCGAGCGAACGGGCCAGGATCGCCGCGTGCGACTCCGTGCCCCCAAGCTCGGTGATGAACCCCAGTATCCGCCCTCGGTCCATCGAGGCGGTGTCGCTTGCCCTGAGCTCCTTCGCGACCAGGATCATGGGCTGCGACAGAGGGCAATGGGCCCAGACTCCGAGCATCCGTTCGATGACACGCTTGCCGATGTCGCTGACGTCGTAGGCCCGGTCGCGCAGGTAGCGGTCGGCCGAGGACGAGAGAACTCCCGCCACCCGCTTCATTTCCTCCGCGACGGCGGCCTCCGCGTTGACGTGGCCGTTTCTGATGGCGTCGAGGATGGCCGCGAGCACCGACCTGTCCTCGAGGATCATCGAGTGCACGAGGAAGACGTCGCCCTCACCCTGGCCCAGTTCCTGAGAGACGTGCCTGGCATCGCGAAGGAGCTCCTCCTTGACCAGCGCGATGGCGTCACGAAGCCGCGCGACCTCGCCGTCTACCTCGGAAGCGTCGATCCTGCGCACCTCGATCTCGTCGAGGATGTCACCGTAGACGAACGCGGGAGCGACCGCGATACCGGGTGAGACCGGCGTGCCGTGCAGAACGGCACGGCCCTCGGTGTCCCGCGTCTCGTTGCCGCGTGAACTCACTGACATCACCTCTTCCTAGGACGCGACCTTTTTCAAAGCCTGGAGGGCCGCCATCGCGACCGGGTCCCAGACCGGGGAGAAGGGCGGAGCGTAGCTCATGTCGATGTCCGCAAGGTCCCTGACCGTCATCTTCGCGTGGAGCGCCGCCGCGATCGTGTCGATCCGCTTCCCCGCTCCCTCTCTTCCGATGATCTGACCGCCGAGCAGTCGCCCGCCCTCAGGCTCAAAGACCAGTTTGACATGAACTGCCTCGGCGCCCGGGTATGCGCGCGCCTTCGAGAGAGATCTGATCCGAACGGATGTCGCCGCCAGTCCCTCTTCGGACGCCGCGCGTTCGGTCAGCCCCGTCTGTGCGGCCTCGAGATCGAACACCTTCGCGATGTTCGTCCCGGCAACGCCCCCGAACCGAGCGCTGCCCCCGACCGCATTCTCACCCGCGATCTTGCCCTGCCTGTTCGCGGTTGTGCCCAGCGGAATCCACACCGGGCGCCCCGTGACCACGTGAGTCGCCTCGGCGCAATCCCCGGCCGCAAGAACAGAGGGTTCGCTCGTCACCTGGCGCGCGTCCACCTTGATGGCGCCTGTCCTGCCCAGTTCCACGCCGGCGGCTGTGGCCAGCCCGACGGCTGGGCGGACGCCGATGGAGACGAGCGCGAGGTCGGCCTCGAGCCTCTGCCCTCCCGCCAGCACGTAACCCAACTCGGTTGAGCCGTCTCGCGGCTCGAAGCCCTCAACTCCCGTGCCCTTCCTGACACTCACGCCCTTGTCGAGAAGTTCGCGCTCCACCAGCTCGCTCATGTCGGGATCGAACGTCGAGAGAACCGTCGGAAGAAGCTCGATGACGGTGACCGTGATGCCCCGTGTCGCGAGCGCCTCGGCCATCTCGAGACCGATGTAGCCGGCTCCCACTACCGTCGCGTTCCTGACGTCGCCGGACTCGACCCGTTCGCGCAGCCTCTCTCCGTCGGCCAGCGTCCGAAGCGTCGCGACCCCGGGGATGTCGACCCCTGGGAGCGGTGGCTTCACGGCCGCCGCGCCCGTCCCGAGCACCAGGGCATCGAACGAGAGGTTGTCGCTTCCCCCGTCGGGCCCCTGGAACGTCACAGTCCGGCCCACGGGATCGAGCACCGTCACAGGGGTGTTGAGCCGGACGTCAATATGTCGCTCGTTCCGGAAGAAATCGGCCTCATACTCTACCAGCTTTTCCCTGCTCTCGATCAGACCGGACACGAAGTACGGAAGGAGGCAGGCGCCGTACGACACGTCACCACCCTTCTCGAACACGACGATCTCGACATCCGGCCGGAGACGTCTCGCGCGGCTCGCGGCGCTCATACCTGCCGCGACACCTCCTACCACCACCAGCCGTCCGCCCTCTCGCATCGCGGGTGGCATGCGGTTCCTGCCTTTCTATGATCCTTCAGGGCTCGACGCCGCCTCGGCGGCGATCACCACCTTCACACGAGTAGCACATCGAGCCGTTGTCTGCAAGACCGGCGGCTGATGGGCTCAGGAGCATAATGTGAGTTGTGATCCTGCAACAGGCCGAAGCTACTCGTGGCTCTCCCGACACGCCTTGAGCGCGGCGCGCAGTCGCTCGTGGGTACCCGGGGGGAGAGTCGTTTTGCCGGTCTGCCTGTGCAGGATGATGGTGCGCTCGAACGTGTGCAGGATCGCCCTGGCCTTCTCGCAGTACTGGATATGCAGCATGAACTCTACTTCGAGCTCCTCGCCCAGCTCACCGTCGAAGTGCTCCGAGAGATACTGGATGAACTTCTTGCAGTCGTCTACGTGTGACACCGGATCTCTCGTCCTTTCGTCCGACTGCCCGTCGCCGTCGCCGACCGGCCTCGGTGACCGGCCGGCAACAGCGTGAGTCTTCCTGCGTGTCTACTTGTGAGATGCCCGAACCTACTGAACGGATTCGTCCTCCGAACGTCCACCCATGTGCTTCGCCAGGAATCTCTCAGCATCGCCATAGAACTTAAGCCTGTTATCGGGCTTGGCAAACCCGTGCCCCTCATCCTCGAAGACGATGTACTCGACCTCGAGGCCGTTGGCCCTCATGGCCTCGACAAACTGGTCGGACTCCGCCTGCACGACGCGCGGGTCGTTCGCGCCCTGCGCGATGAGCATGGGGATCTTGACCTGGTCGACCTTGAACAGTGGTGAACGCGACTTCAGGAACTCTTCTTCCGTCCTCGGGTCACCCACCCGCTTGTACATCATCTCGATCATGGCGCTCCAGTAGGGCGGGATCGTTTCGAGGAAGCTGATGAGGTTGCTCGGCCCCATCATCGGTACG
>DAOWER010000250.1 GCA_030638405.1 Candidatus Eiseniibacteriota bacterium
AAGATACTCGAGCTGCCTGGCATGGGTCCGAAGAAGGTCGAGAACATCGAGGCGGGCATCCGCGTCTACGAGTCCCGTTCCGGGCGCCTGACTCTAGGGACCGTGCTGCCCGCGGCGCTCGCGACCGTTGCGGAGCTTCGAGAGGCGACAGGCATCGACGACATAGAGGTCGCCGGCTCGATAAGACGCTGGCGCGAGACGATCGGCGATATCGACATACTCGCCCTGAGCTCTAAGCCCGCACCGGTCATCAAGGCGTTCACGGAGGTGCCTCGTGTGGTCGAGGTGCTCGCGGCCGGCACGACCAAGGCCAGCGTCCGCGTGGTCGACGGGCTCCAGATGGACCTGCGCGTCGTATCTCCGTCGGTCTACGGCGCCGCGCTCATGTACTTCACGGGCTCGCAGGCGCACAACGTGAGGCTGCGCGGCCTGGCGCAGTCGAAGGGTCTCAAGCTCAGCGAGTACGGTCTGTTCAAGGGCGAGCGGCGTATCGCAGGCCGGACCGAGCAGGACGTGCAGAAGAAGCTGGGGCTCGAGTTCATCCCGCCGGAACTTCGCGAGGACAGGGGAGAGGTCGAAGCCGCGCTCGAGAAGGAACTGCCCGAGCTCGTGGAACTCGCCGACATCCGCGGCGACCTTCACGTGCACTCCAACTACAGCGACGGGCACTCGACCATCGAGGAAGTGGCGCGCGCGGCCAAGGCCCGCGGCTACAAGTACTTCTCGATCAACGACCACTCGCACTCGCTCGGCGTCGCGCACGGCCTGACGGTTGAGCGGCTGCTGGAGCAGGCGGAGGAGATAGCGCAGGTCAATCAGCGCGTCAGAGGAATCACCGTGCTGTCCGGGACCGAGACGGACATCCTGTCGGACGGAAGCGTCGACTTCCCGGACGATGTCCTGGAGAAGCTGGACGTCGTGGTCGCCTCGATACACAGCGGATTCCAGCAGTCACAAGACAAGATCACTGGAAGGATTCTCTCAGCCATCCGGAACCCTCACGTTGACATAATCGGGCATCCGACCGGACGCCTTCTGGGCACGAGGCCCGCGTACGACGTCGACCTGGGACAGGTGATGGCGGCCGCGGCCGACACCGGAACGGCACTCGAGATCAACGCCTACCACGAGCGGCTCGACCTGAACGACATCAACGCCAGACGCGCGTCCGAGATGGGGGTGAAGGTGGCCATCAGTACCGACTCCCATCACGTCGACCAGATGTGGATGATGGAGCTGGGAGTGTGCACGGCCAGGCGCGCGTGGCTTACGCCCGGCAACATCCTGAATACGCTCACGACGAAGGCACTTCTCAAGGTCCTCAGCCGCGCGTAGGGGCACACGCGACGTACGATGCGCCGCCCGACAGAGGACCTGCGGAATGCGAAGCGGGGATGTCCTTCTGGGACATCCCCGCTTCTGTGTCGGCTACCCGGCATCGTCCGCGAGTTCCCGCGGCCCAGCCCGCCCCCGGGTGCCCGGCTACATCGCCCTCAGGGCGGCCACCCGCTCTTCCACCGCCGGGTGGGTCGAGAAGAGCTTGTTCATGCCGCCGCGGTGCTCCTTGAGCGGGTTCTCGATGTAGAGGTGCGCGGTCGCCTTGTTCGCGACCTCGAGCGGTTCCGTGTCGCGGGATATCTTCTCGAGCGCGTTCGCGAGGCCCTCAGGGAAACGAGTGAGACGCGCGGCGTTCGCGTCGGCGAGAAACTCGCGCCGCCGCGAGATGGCGAGCCTGATGAGCTGCGCGATGATGGGCGAGAGGATGGCGAGCGCCACGGCCACCAGCATCAGTATCGCCCCGGCCTGTCCGCCGCCCGAGCTCCTGCTGCGCCTGCGGCCTCCCCAGATGAAGCTCCGGAGCATCCAGTCGCTGACGAGCGCGACGGTTCCCACGAGGACGACGGTGATGGTCATGAGCAGCGTGTCGTAGTCGGCGATGTGCGACATTTCATGGCCGATGACGCCCTCCAGTTCCGTCCTGTTGAGTTTCTCGAGGAGGCCGGTCGTGACCGCGATGGCGGCGTGCTCGGGGTTCCGCCCGGTAGCGAACGCGTTCGGCGCGCTGTCATCGATGACGTACAGCGCGGGCTTGGGCAGCCCGGCTGCGATGGCGAGCCCCTCAACGGAGTTGTAGAGGTGCGGGTACTGCGACTTCTCGGCGGGACGCGCCTTGCTGATGGCCAGGACCAACTGGTCGCTCTTGTAGTAGCTGACGAACGCGCCGACGCCCGCGATGATTACCGCGAGAATCGGAGCGTACGGTCCCCACACGGTGGTCCTGCCGAAAATCCACCCGAGGAACACAACGAAAGCCACGAAGAAGACGACCAGTACACCCGACTTCACGCGGTTGCTGGTTATCTGTTCCCACATGGAGTGTTTCCCTAGAGGAAGGGCGTCGTGACCGCCGCCAGTATCAGGAGCGCCGCGGGCACCTTGAGGTTAGGCGGCTTGCCGCCCTCCACGAGCCTGTGCCTTCCAAGGAAGAGCCCCAGCCCGGCGAAGAGGTAGAGGAGCGCCAGGATGATCTTGAGCCACATGTTGTCCATCTTTGGTCCCCCGCCGCTTCAGCGGATTGTATCCGACGTTGGCATCGGGCGCGCGACTCTCTACGAGTTGAAGTCCACCTTCACCGGCTCGCGATCCGTCTCGACGACCTCGAAGTACTCCTTGTCCTTGAAGCCGAACAGGTTCGCGATGATGTTCGACGGGAACTTCTCGCGCTTGTTGTCGTACTTGAGGATCGTGTCGTTGTAGAATTGCCGCGCATAGGCGATCTTGCTCTCGGTCCCCGACAGTTCTTCCTGGAGCATCATGAAGTTCTGGTTGGCCTTGAGCTCCGGGTAAGCCTCAGCGACGGCGAACAGAGACTTCAGCGCCCCCGTCAGCATGTTGTTGGCCTGCGCCTGATCCTGAACGCCCTGCGCGTTCACGAGTGCGGAGCGAGCCTCGGTGACCTTCGTGAAGACCTCTTTCTCGTGCGCCGCGTATCCCTTGACCGTCTCGAGGAGGTTCGGGATGAGATCGGTCCGGCGCTTGAGCTGGACGTCGATCTGGGACCACGCATTCTCGAAACGGTTCCTCAGGACGACCAGGCCGTTGTAGATCGCCACCACCCAGGCCGCGATCACGACCACCACAATCAGAAATACGAGCATCGGGCTCTCCTTTCGTGCGAACGGATGCTGCTTCAGTCCAGATACGTGTGCGCCGCCGACATATTCGGGTCACCCCCTTATATCGCCACTCGGGAGCGGTCGTCAACGGGGATTTCGGTCGCGCTCTAGATTCGCGACCTCCGCAGCCTGAGCGAGTTCGTCACCACGGACACGGACGAGAACGCCATGGCGACGGCGGCGAACACCGGTCTCAGCAGGATGCCGAACGCCGGGTACAGAGCGCCAGCGGCTACGGGGATGCCGACCGTGTTGTAGAAGAACGCCCAGAACAGATTCTGCCTGATGGTGCGGATCGTCCGCCGGGAGAGTTCGATGGCCTGGATGACGCCCGTGAGGTCGGCACGCATGAGCGTGATGTCCGAGGCCTCGATGGCGACGTCCGTGCCGGTGCCGATGGCGATGCCGACGTCGGCGGCCGCCAGCGCCGGTGCGTCGTTGATGCCGTCGCCCACCATCCCGACGAACGCGCCCTGCTTCTGGAGCTTCTGGATCTCCGCTGCCTTGTCGGCCGGAAGGACCTCGGCGACGACGCGGTCGACGCCCACGCTCCTGCCGATCGCGCGCGCGATGACCTCGCGGTCTCCCGTCAGCATCACGACCTCGATGCCCATCTCTCTCAACCGCGCCACGGCGCCGACCGCCTCGGGGCGGAGCGTGTCGGCCACGGCGAGCGTGCCCAGAACCCGGCCGCCCGCTGCGACGAGAAGCGGTGTGCGGCCCTTCTCGGCGAGCGCCTCGGCCCGGGCGGCGGTGACCGCAAGCTCGTCACCGTCTGTGTCCGCCGCGCCGCGTTCGCGCAGCAGCTCCTCGGTCCCGATGAAGACGGGTACCTCGTCGAGGACCGCCGAGACGCCTCTGCCGGGGACGGCCTCGAAGTCGGATGCGTCAGGCAGTTCGAGTGCCAGCTCTCGCGCCTTAGCCACGACCGCCTGGGCCACGGGGTGCTCTGAGTTCCTCTCCACCGCGGCGGCGGTGCGGACCAGTTCCTCCGCGGTGACGCCGTCGGCCGGGACGACATCGGTGCAGGACATCTCGCCTCTGGTCAACGTGCCCGTCTTGTCGAGCACGATCGTGCTCAGCTTGTGCGCGGTCTCCAGCGTCTCGCCGCCCTTGATGAAGATGCCCATCGCAGCACCTCGCCCGGTCGCGACCATGATGGCCGTCGGCGTCGCCAGCCCCATCGCGCACGGGCAGGCGATGATGAGCACCGCTACGAGTCTGAGAAGCGCGCCGGTGAACGCGGGCTCGGGTCCCAGCAGAAGCCACAGCACGAACGTGACGAGCGCGAGTCCGATGACCGTCGGCACGAACACGCTCGCCACCTTGTCGGCCAGCCGCTGGATCGGGGCCTTCGAGCCCTGCGCGTCCTCGACCATCTTGATGATGTGGGCG